>RGDC01000200.1 GCA_009918005.1 Actinomycetota bacterium | reverse complement strand
TGGTTGCCAGGCCTAAATTTGATTGAACGTCACACTGGCATGCCAGCCGCAATCATTCCGCATTATGACAATGCCGATGGCGCGAATCACGATACTCGATTCTGTTACATTGGCGAACGTCGCTTGCGCGTCATGGAATCGCTGTTACCACCTGAAGTTTTCATCATTGGCGTAGATGAACACACTGGAATTCGTTTTGATTTAGATGAGCGCACTGCACATGTATTTGGTCGGGGCACTATGACGATTCGCCATCATGGTGAGTCTTGGACAGTTGCATCTGGCGAGAGCGCAACATTCGAAGAAATCATTTCGCACACTGGAAGCACAATCGTGTTGGGCGAACCAGCGCCACTGTTCAAAGTCGATCCACACAAAGTTGAAGAACTACTTGATGCTGGAAAAGTTAGTGATGCAGTTGATGCCTTACTTAATCTTGACGAGCTCGATCGTGACACTGAAACGCGAGCAGCTGTTCATTCGCTTGTCACGCGCTTAGGTCACATAGCTGCGAGTCCAAAAGTAGACATCATGTCAGTGATTGGTCCTTACGTTGACGCATTGCTTCAAGCGCGCCAAGCAGCTCGCGCGGGTGGCCGATGGGATGACGCGGATGCTATTCGTGATCAACTTATGGAAATGAAAGTAACTATCCAAGACACCAAAGAGGGTTCGTCTTGGGAGATAGAAAGTTCATGAGCGCAGGTCCAATTGCATTAGTTGGCTCCGGTGAATACCTGCCTATTATGCAAGAAATTGAAGCGAACCTAATTGCTGGTCGAAATCCAAAGTATGTTCAGATTCCAACAGCTGCAGCCCCAGAAGGAGAAGCTTCGCTTTCACAGTGGATCAACTTAGGCAAGGCGCAGGCCGATCGAATTGGTGTTGAAGCGGTGTCTGTTGTTGCGCACGATCGCAACGATGCAGACGATCCTCGAATTGCTGAACAAGTGCGAGGCGCAGGATTAATTTATTTATCAGGTGGCAATCCATCCTTTTTGGCAAACACGCTTCGCGACACTTTGCTTTGGCGCGAGATTGAATCTGCTTGGCGGGATGGAGCCGCGCTTGCAGGATGTAGTGCTGGCGCAATGGCACTGGCAGATCACATTCCAACTTTGCGGCTACCGACACACACAGCAACAAGTGGTTTTGGCCTTTTGCCACACATTCGGGTGTTGCCACACTTCGACAAAATGTTCGCTCGCATCCCTGACTTCATGACTAGGTTTATGAAGGTTCCGGACGGAGTAAGC
>RGDC01000199.1 GCA_009918005.1 Actinomycetota bacterium | reverse complement strand
ATGACTCTCAAAACTGGCGCTCATTCAATTACCCCTTAGACGCTTTAAGTTTAACTAAGGTCGAGGAGTTAAGAATCCTGTGATTGCACAGATAATCCCAAGATTCATACAAGATTCACCGGGTTGTTGCCGCTAAATAGCCAACCTCTAGGCTCAAGGTATGGCACCTCGAATCGCAGTAGTCGGCAGCATAAACGCGGACTTGGTGGTTCAAATGCCCAAACTTCCAGGTCGGGGCGAAACGGTAAGTAGTGCTGAACCGCAATGGTATCCAGGTGGCAAAGGCGCTAATCAAGCAGTTGCTGCTGCTCGTATGGGTGGAAATGTTTCCATGTTTGGTGCGATCGGTGATGACGAACCAGGTGAAATGTGTATTGCATCGTTGAAGCAAAGTAATGTCGATATATCTTCAGTAGCAAAAGTTTTATCTCCAACAAGTACTGCACTAGTTATGGTTGAGCACTCCGGCGAAAACCAAATAGTTGTTGCGGCTGGCGCCAATCAACATGCTTCGTTTGATCCGGCGCAAATTTCATCTGCTGATGCGGTGATTGTTCAATTTGAAATCCCTGAGTCAGTGATTATAGAAGTTGGAAAAGCTACATCAGGAATTTTTTGCGTTAACGCTGCGCCGGTTCGTGATATCTCTGATGAATTAGCCGATCTAATTGATGTTTTGATCGTGAATGAAATTGAGTTTGCGCAATTAGGTAAACCAAATTTTGGATTAGTAATTGTTACGGCCGGTGCAAATGAAGTTACGGCGTATAAAGGTGGGGAAGTAGTTGCTAAGACTCAGCCGCCAAAAGTTGAAGCAATTGACACAGTGGGTGCTGGCGACACTTTTGTCGGTGCTTTCATGGTTGCTTATGCATCTGGGCAATCGATTGCTGAATCCTTGGAGCGAGCCTGCGCCGCATCAGCTCTATCCACGCTTAAGTTAGGTGCTCAATCTGGCATGCCAACAGCTGCTGAAGTTAATCAATTTATGCAAAACTCATCGAATTAAACTCTAGAAATCAAACCCAAAACGAAGAGGAAATCATGACCCGCTCACTACTAATCGACACTGATCCCGGAATTGACGACGCAGTTGCTATTGCGTTGGCACTTGCTTCGCCAGAGGTAGATGTAATTGGTATCACCACTGTTGGCGGTAACTCAGGCCTTGAAGCAACAACTCGTAATGCACTTCGCCTACTTGAATTTATGGAACGAACGGACGTGCCTGTTGCCTCCGGTTATGACGAACCATACGGGC
>RGDC01000198.1 GCA_009918005.1 Actinomycetota bacterium | reverse complement strand
ACTTCATCTATCGGACCAAGTTTTCCAGCTACGCGATAAACCTTGCCGAGCTCATCCATCAAGCCCTGCTTGGTGTGTAATCGGCCTGCAGTATCGATTAGTACGACATCGACTTCTTGTTCAAGGCCAGCCGTTACGGCTTCAAATGCAACTGAGGCTGGATCGCTACCTTCAGCTCCCCTAACGACAGGTGCACCAACGCGATCCCCCCAGGTAGTTAATTGCTCAGCCGCGGCAGCGCGAAAGGTATCTGCTGCGCCAAGTAACACATCCTTATCTTGCGCGGAAAGCATCCGAGCAAGTTTGCCTGTTGTTGTGGTCTTGCCGGTGCCGTTAACACCAATGGTTAATACAACGGCTGGTCGTTCTGGGTGACGGTCAGTATGTAGTGTTCGATCGTAGCCACCATCGACTAACTTGATTAGTTCAGATTTTGCAATGTCATGTAACTCAGCGGCTGAACTGGCACCAGATTTCTTAACTGCAGTCTTTAGCGTTTCCACAATTCCAGAAGCTGCACTGACTCCGAGGTCAGCCATGATCAAAGTGTCTTCTAAATCTTGCCAGGCGTCGTTGCTAATTGTTGAACTAGAAAAAGTTTGCTTAAAAACCTGACCAAGGCTGCCCTGCGATCGGCCAAGCCGCTCACGCAGCTTTACTTTTCGCACCTCCATTGACTCGGGAACATCTGTGGGAGCGTGCCTAGATTCCACAGTTCCTGTGATTTCAGCCAGTGACACCTGGTTTACTTCAACCTTTGGTGATTCAACTTGTTGCGCTGAAATTTGCATCACTGATTCAGAAGCTTTAGTTGGAGCCATCGGAGCAGAAATATTTTGTTTCTTGCCGCTGGATTTTCTAGCTACCAAAAATGAAGCGACTGCAATTACCAAAACAACGGCTATTGCAATTGAAATGACCAATGTGGAATCCAGGTTCACCAATTAGTCCTCAATGTTAGGAATTGTTTGCCATTTGAGCATCAGCACGCTGCTCTGGGTTGTCATGATCATCGTGCGTAATGCGCTGACTAATCACCTGCGTGACACCATCGCCTCGCATCGATACACCGTAGAGCGCATCTGCAATTTCCATAGTTCGCTTTTGGTGAGTGATGATCAAAAGCTGGGAGTTCGCGCGCAATTCTGCCAAGATCTCGAGTAAGCGACCAAGGTTTACATCATCAAGAGCAGCTTCAACTTCGTCCAGAATGTAGAACGGGCTTGGACGGGACTTGAAAAGAGCAATCAAGAAAGCTACCGCC
>RGDC01000197.1 GCA_009918005.1 Actinomycetota bacterium | reverse complement strand
TGCTTTCTGAGTTCCCAGACTTTAGTGCGGCAACTGATAACGAAGAACAACTTCTAGTTATCGATGGAGTGTCTTTAGTTGAACCACGTAAAGGTCCGCGGGTAACTGAGAGCACAACGCGTTCAGCTGGTCGGCCATTCATTGGTATGCCTATTGGGGGAGTATTTGTTGGCGCCTCAGGACGCTCCAGCAGCAAATCAACTTCGGTGTCAACCCCTGCGGTTGACGAGTTAACTTTGGTTGAAGAAGGTGGACGCTTTATTGCCAGCTCGCAAGGCATTGCTTATGTGGGTGAGATGTTTAATCGCAAAGCTGATTACTCAAAGATCATTGATTGGACTGGCGAAGGATTTCAACTTCGGATTTCGGCCACTGGCAAAGGCATCAACTGGATTGTGATCTTTGCTAGGCCGGCAGATATGTGGGCAGCCGGAACTTTGTTGGATGCTGCTGATGAAATCCCAGCGCGAGCCCTTGATACCTCTGGCAAAGCAACCGCTAGTGAGATCGCTGCAGCAGTGGCGGCAAGTATTACTGTTCAGAACGAGAAGTTCGCTGAGGCCAAGGAAATTGCGCAGCGTGATGTGGCTGCAATCCAGTCGCATATAGAGCTGTTACGCAAGCAATATCCGTCCTGGGTTAAGTGACTTATCCACCGCTTGAGTTGTTCAACAGTAGATTGATTGGGATTTATTCGCGCCGGTAACTGAGTCACGTTAGGGCATGCCTTTACCAAGTTTTCATCGCCAAACCACAGAATATCTAGCCCCCCTAGAGGTATACTGTGAAGCGTAGGGCAGTCCTGAAACAGATTGAGATTGAAGCTAAACGCCAAGGTATTCCATTTGCCCTAAGGGAACGAACCAATCACACCGGGATCGAAGTTGGACACATAAAGACGGTGATCGGTCGACACACAGAAATTGATGAGAGATCAAGAATCTTATTGTTCAAGCAACTTCAACCCGAACTTGGAAAGGGATGGTGGAGATAATGAGTCGCAAGACATATCACGTTGATGCCTATCAGAGTGACAAATGGTGGTCGCTACAAGTGCAAGAGATGCCAAACGCCATGTCCCAGGTGAAAAGTTTGGATCAGGCTGATGAATGGATTCGGGAAGCCATAAACATTGTTTCTGATGAACCCGAAGACTCCTTTGATGTGGTCATCATTCCAGTTGTTGGGAAAGAATTAGAAGCTGCACTTGCCGAAGCTCGTGAGTTTGCTGCTGAGCTGGATCAGTTTCAACAGCGCGTGGCGCGAATGTCCCGTTCGGTCGTGCATGACCTGTCGAAACTAAACATCAAAGGAAAAGATA
>RGDC01000196.1 GCA_009918005.1 Actinomycetota bacterium | reverse complement strand
TTTGCTACCGCATGCGCAGCGCCAGCTACTGTTGCAGGAATGTCATGGAGTTTTACGTCAAGAAAAATGTCACAGCCACTTGCTTCGCGCGCGACATGCACAGCATCATGACCATCGCGCAGAAATACTTCCAGACCAACCTTTACGACCTGAACGTGTGGCGCTACAGCGGATGCCCATTCGCGAGCGGTGGCAAGATCTGGCGCATCGAGTGCCACTGCAATTGGAGCTTTAGACATTCTTAATTCCTCTAATTCTGGTGTGCGAGGCCAATGACTTCGCTAAGTGAGTTGTAGCCACGAGCTTCAAGTTCCTGTTCAAGTTCCTGAGCGATTCGCCAAGGTGCACCTGGATCGCCAAACACTACAGTGCCAATACTTACTGCACTGGCACCGGCTGCGATAAATTCCAGAGCATCATGTCCCGTGCGAATTCCGCCCATGCCAAGAATTGGTAAATGCGGCAGCGCAGCATGTACTTGATAAATCGCGCGCACTGCTACTGGGCGGATAGCTGGTCCGGAAAGTCCGCCGGTTCGCCCACCCAGCATTGGTTTCATTTTGTCGACATCAATAACCATGCCAAGCAAAGTATTGATCATTGATACACCATCAACCCCGGCATCCACAACGCTGTGTGCAATTTCCACTATGTCCGTTACATCAGGAGAAAGTTTTGCCAAGACTGGCGCATCGGAATGCCAGACTGAACGCACTGTTTCAATGACTTGGGCAGCTGAAACTGGATTGCAAGCAAAAACTTGTCCGCGCGATTCCACATTTGGACAGGAAATGTTTACTTCAAGCCCGTCGACACCATCCACTTTTGCCAGAATTCGAGCCAGCTCCCCGAACTCTTCAACATTGTTGCCAGCGATCGAAACAACGGTTGTCACATTGTTTGCGCGCAACCATGCCAAATCGTTTTCTAAAAAGGATTCAATGCCAGGACCTTGCAGGCCGATTGAGTTGAGCATGCCACTTGGAGTTTCAGCCATTCGCGGGGTAGCTCTTCCCGAGCGCGGTGCCATCATGATGCTCTTAGTCACCACGGCGCCAAGTGTTGCGACGTCTCCAAACTGTGCAAGCTCCTTACCGGCCGCAGCGCAACCGGATGCAGTTAACGTTGGCGCAGAAAGTTGAAGTGAGCCCAGGCTGGTAGTTAAGTCAGCACTCATTGGTCACCGCCTTTGACAGGTATACAGTCATCAGTGGCCACCTGGACGTGGTGCGCCAAATGCATCACTTGGCACAGTATTTACATCATTCCAACGCACCCGATCGCCGCGGAAGACTGGACCATCTACACATGAGCGAGCCATTCGAGTTACGCCATCGTCACCAATGATCG
>RGDC01000195.1 GCA_009918005.1 Actinomycetota bacterium | reverse complement strand
CGCACCAACGCCTAAATGTCGATCACAGATTGCAGCAACTTGTTCTGCAGTTGGATTAAAGTCGGAGGTCAACCCAGAGATTACGACAAAGTCATTGCCGGTTCCATGTGCCTTCAGAAAAGGTATTTGCTGAGTTGTCATTAAGTTAAGTCTAAGGGCTCGTTACCGGGATCGTAATCAAACGAAAAAGCCTCAAAATGCTTACTTGAGTGTTACGGCTGTTCCCGAAATCTGAACAGTTACTGATTGGCCAAAAGCTAGACTGAAAAACCCGCGCACGCCTGCAACGGTGTAACTAGTGGCGATCACAGCATCTGCTCCCATAAGCGAAGCATTTTGAAGTAGGTGATTGGTAGCCTCCTTCAGCGCATTTCTATGTCGAGCTTTTACAGTCGTAAAGAACGCATCGCCTTGACCGACCACAACTCCCAGGACCGTATTGATTTCACTTCCCGGTACAGACTCGGATGTGACCATTAAAATGCTCTTTGGATTTCTACTGGGCAATTCATGACTCATTGAAGTTTCTGTAGTTTGAGTTGAAAAATTCGGAGGATTAACTGTAAACCTAGAGAATCCAGCAGGCCCTAGCGGTTCATCTGAGTCCCTGGAAATTTCTATGGAAGCTTCAACATTCATCTCTGCCATTTGAGGTTCATCCAATGAAAATTTGAAGGATCCACAAGCTGGGCAGTTTTTTGTATCTACACTGACTGCACAACTACAACTCACACAATACTTACCAATTGAGAAGTCGGATTTGTCATCGGCAACAATCTCAATTGGGATTGCTTCTAAGCTGCCTACAAATCCAATTATGTCGATTCTCGCATCTTCAATAATTTCACCTTGCCAAGCTTGACCATCCCATAATCGAACGAAGGTAGGGCTGGCGATTAATGCATAAAAGCCTTTTGATTCAGACATAGGTGGCCACCTTAAATTTGCAGCGATGTTGCTCTTGAGTCACAAGATTACTTTGCGGATAACATCAGGCTCTGTATTTGATTTAGCATGTTCTGACTTATTGCGGATACCCAATTGATTCGCGAGTCTCGATTAAACCAAGACTCTTGTCTGCGAACATACCGGCGCGTGGAACTAATTGTGCGCTCCTTGGCTTCGGCCTCGGTTATTTCGCCAGCCAAGAAATCGAGAACTTGGGCATAGCCAAGCGCTTTTGATGCGGTCAGACCCTCGCGTAAGCCGACTTTCTCTAACGACTGTACTTCGGCAACTAGACCCTGCTCCCACATCAAATCAACTCGGTCGGCAATCCGCTGATCAAGGTCAGCGCGATTGCGACGCAACCCGATGCGGATACTAGGAATGACTTCTGGAAGTTGCTGC
>RGDC01000194.1 GCA_009918005.1 Actinomycetota bacterium | reverse complement strand
ATGTTCTGCAAAATCATGGTCTTGCCAGCCTTTGGTGGCGAAACAATCAGACCACGCTGACCCTTACCAATCGGTGCAACCAAATCAATTACGCGTGTAACTAAGTTGTTGGGCACGGTTTCAAGACGCAAGCGATCTTGCGGGTAAAGCGGAGTAAGTTTTCCGAAATCTACGCGCTTAATTGCCTCGTCTGGCTCAAGTCCATTGATGGATTCAATGCGCACAAGTGGATTGAACTTCTGAGGACGATCACCTTCGCGTGGCTGCTTAACCTGACCGGTTACTGCATCTCCCTTGCGAAGTGAAAAACGCTTTACTAAGCCCATAGATACATAAACATCGTTTGGACCTGGCAAGTAACCAGATGTTCGAACGAATGCATAGTTATCGAGAATGTCGATGATTCCAGCAACTGGTAGCAAAACATCATCTTCGGAAACTTCTAAATCGTAATCGCGATCTCCGCCGCGGCCACCGCGGTTGTTGCGGCCATTGCTGTTTCGATCATTGCGGTCGCGGCCACGGCGATTGCGTCCATTGCGGTCGTTACGATCGCCGCGGTCATTGCGGTCACCACGATCATTGCGATCGCTACCTTCGCCATCGTTGTCGGTATTGCGAGGTGCACGTTCTTCGCGCTCTTCACGTGGAGCGCGCTCTTCGCTTGCAGTTTCATTCTTTGCAGCGCCAGCTGGGCGGGATGCAGATCGACTGCCTCGACCGCCACCTTGCTTGGCACCAATTGCCTTAACAAGTTCGGCTTTGCGCATACCTGATGCGCCATCAATTCCTAGGCCAGCAGCCATGGTCTTAAGTTCAGGAAGAAGTTTGGAGTTCAGCCCTTTGTCTTGGGCAGTTGTCTCGGTCACGTATGTGTCCTTTGTGTTTTGAGTGGTTTTCTATCCAGCAAATAATGCACGAAAATTTCGCGAGAATTTTTGCGGGATTTTCGGTGAAAGAGATTCAACCGATGTCATAAGACTAGCAGGTCAAGTACTTTGGTGTGAAATTGCCTTGAAATCAGCAGTTTTAGTCTTCGCTGGCAGCTTCGTCGTTATTGTCAGCAATTGCTCCCTGATCGGCCACTGCCACGGGGGCGGCGGTAAACCCAGATTTTGCAATGATTTCAGCGGCTTGAGCTACCTGATCTGAGGTGCAAAGGGCGATAACTGTTGGTCCAGCGCCACTTATGCAGGCTGCAATTTCCGCATCTCGAAGCTGGGCAATAAGTTCCATAGATTCTGGGTAAGCCTGGGCACGGAATGGCTGGTGCAATTTATCTTCGGTGGCTTCTAGTAAGAAGTCGGGATCACCAATCATCGCTGCAACCAATAACGCGGATCTACCAGCGTTAA
>RGDC01000193.1 GCA_009918005.1 Actinomycetota bacterium | reverse complement strand
TTTTCCATCTGGTTCATCACCATGCACAGAGCCAATAACTAGCAAGGCATTGTTTGAATCAATTGCCGATCCAATTAATCTGCAAGCCGTTATGTCTACTCCATTAACGGATTTACCTACAGAAATAGTTTCCTGGCAACCACCTGGTTTTATTGGCTCAGGCTCCTGCCAGATTTGAAATGCCCAAACTCCAGCTACTACGGCGATAGTTAGCAATGAGCCTTCGATCAAGAACAACCAAAATTTCATGCGCACGAGATGAATCTATCTGGGCATTTGTCTCAACCAAATTAAAACGGTCCGACACTCTGATGATAGCCGGACCGTTTTCTAATTCAATTAATCGACGTTATCCATCGAGTCTGAACCCATGCCACCTGGTGCTTCTGGTGTGGTCTTTTGAACCTGCATCAAGAAATCAAGGTTGCTCTTGGTTTCCCGAAGCTTAGTTAGCAGCAATTCAAGTGCTTGTTGGGAATCAAGTGCGTGAAGAACTCGACGCAGCTTCCAAATGACCTTTAGCTCATCTGCAGCCAAAAGAATTTCTTCGCGACGAGTTCCTGATGCCTCAACGTCAACAGCTGGGAAGATACGACGATCTGCCAGGCGACGATCCAGCTTCAATTCCATGTTGCCAGTTCCCTTGAATTCTTCGAAGATAACTTCGTCCATTCGGGATCCGGTATCAACAAGGGCAGTTGCCAAGATAGTTAGCGAGCCACCCTCTTCAATATTGCGAGCTGCACCGAAGAACTTCTTTGGTGGATACAGCGCAGCTGAGTCAACACCACCAGAAAGAATTCGGCCGGATGCTGGAGCTGAAAGGTTGTAAGCACGTCCTAGACGAGTCATGGAGTCAAGAAGTACAACTACGTCATGTCCCATTTCAACCAAACGCTTTGCGCGCTCAATTGCTAGTTCAGCAATTGTGGTGTGGTCTTCAGCTGGACGGTCGAAGGTAGAAGCGATAACTTCACCCTTAACCGAACGCTGCATGTCGGTAACTTCTTCTGGTCGTTCGTCTACCAAAACAACCATCAAGTGAACTTCTGGGTTGTTTTCGGCAATTGCATTTGCGATGTTCTGCAAAATCATGGTCTTGCCAGCCTTTGGTGGCGAAACAATAAGTCCGCGCTGACCCTTACCAATTGGTGCAACTAAATCAATCACGCGAGTTACCAAGTTGTTTGGCACTGTTTCTAAGCGCAAACGATCCTGCGGGTAAAGCGGAGTTAGCTTTCCAAAATCTACGCGCTTGATGGCTTCATCTGGTTCTAGTCCGTTGATGGATTCAATTCGCACAAGTGGATTGAACTTCTGCGGGCGATCGCCTTCTCGTGGCTGCTTAACCTGACCGGTTACTGCATC
>RGDC01000192.1 GCA_009918005.1 Actinomycetota bacterium | reverse complement strand
GCAGCATTCAACGCAGTATCAGAAAGGGTTGTTGAGTCAGTACGCATGTAAGTGATGTAGCCGCGTTCATACAAAGCTTGGGCGACGCGCATAGTGCGCTGCGCTCCCCACTTCAATCGACCTGATGCGGCTTGCTGCATTGTCGAAGTCATGAATGGTGCTTTTGGCTTGCTTGAGTATGGACGGTCATCTACTGATCGAACTTCAAACTTCGCGCCACTAAGCGATGTGCACAAACTCTTTGCTGTTTCTTCATCAAGGTGAACGATGCTGGAATCCTTTAGTTGCGCCAAGGAATCAAAATCTTTACCTTGTGCAATCTTCTTGCCGTCAACAGCAACTAAGTTCGCGCTAAAGGATTGCGGATCAAAAGTTCCTTCGATGTCCCAGTACGAAGCGCGCTTGTACGCAATGCGCTCGCGTTCCTTTTCTACAATTAGTCGAGTTGCAACTGATTGCACGCGACCTGCAGAAAGACCTGCTTGAACTTTGCGCCACAACACCGGTGAAACTTCAAAGCCATAAAGGCGGTCGATTAAGCGACGAGTTTCTTGCGCATCAACCAGTTGCATGTCTAGATCGCGGGTTGATTCAGCTGCATGCCGAATTGCTTCCGGAGTAATTTCGTGGAACACCATTCGGCGCACTGGAACTTTTGGTCGGAGGATCTCCATCAGGTGCCAAGCGATTGCTTCACCTTCGCGGTCCTCGTCAGTTGCGAGCAAGAGTTCGTCGGCATCAGCAAGCATCCGCTTTAACTCAGCAACTTTGTCCTTCTTTTTGGAGCTAACAACGTAGTAGGGAGTGAAGTCATCCTCAACATCGATAGCCATTCGGCCCCAAGGTTGTTTCTTAATTTCTGCCGGAACATCAACAGCGCGCTCGGGAAGGTCGCGAACGTGACCTACAGATGCTGTCACTTCGTAACCGGGGCCAAGGTATTTTTGAATGGTTTTAGCCTTGGCTGGAGATTCGACGATAACCAGACGGTGTGGTGTCGACAAAAGGATTCCCTTCGGCAAATGCAAAAGACTCTATATATAGAGTCAAAAGCGCTATCTCCGAGAGTGTGCCTTATCGCCTAGGGGCATTGTCAAACTGGCCAGTTTGTTCCGCGAGTCGCAATCCCCTGTGGAAGGTCGATATTTCTCTTTAATTGCAGGGTTTAATTAGCAAAAAAGTGAACCCCAGCACACGGCTGGGGTTCACTAGGGTTTTTGCGATTAACTAGCCATTGCCTCTTCGCCGACTGCGATTGGGCGACGCTTAGAAATGATCACTGAGACAACAATTACCGCAGTAGCAGCAAGCGCCAAACCGATGCGGATTGCATCCTTGTTCTCAAGAGTCATTGCCACAACTGCAGGTGCGATCAACAA
>RGDC01000191.1 GCA_009918005.1 Actinomycetota bacterium | reverse complement strand
GTCATCTTGATTACATCTCTTGCATTTAGGCCAGTAACCACGTTGCCCATGTATGGCTTATCGCTAAGGGTTTGTAAGTTGTAAATCATGTCGATGTGACGGGTATCAAGGTGAGCGTCATTAGGTTCAACTACAACGCTGCTTGAGACATCTAAGTCACCGAACATGTGATTCAGCTTGGTGAAGTTCTGGAAATCATTAAGTGTTCCATCGCGGCGTTCACCAAGATCGCGAACAAATGGCGGACCATAGACTCCGGCGAAAACCATGTTGTCACCACCGATGATGACGTTTTTTTCTGGGTTGCGTGCTTGCAACGTGAATTCGCTTGGCGCCTTTGCTACCTGCTCAAGTATCCACTCTGGATCGAATTTAACGTTATTGCCTTCAACCTTTTGGCCGGCTGCTCGGAACATATCCAAGGCGCGTTGATGCATGAATTCAATTCCCATTTCGGAAACAATGCGCCGCCAACCTTTATCCAGGACTGCCATGGCGTCCTGCGAAAGAATTTCATAACGTGGGCTTTTGTTCTGGAACATAAGGGGCTCCTGTTGTTCGGCTATCCAGTTACAAAACTAGTTGTAACTTTTCATCAAAAAGGCTTGACGAATACCCGATATGTTAGCGTACGATGTGGAACATAGGTTCCAGATCGTGAAACTTTTCAAAGGGCTTTCGATCTGGATTTGACCTCTATATAGAGGGAGGCGAGATGAGCGAAGTTTTGGGCGAAAAGCCCGTAACTGGAACGCAATCTATTGATCGCGCCTGTGACCTCTTAATCAGAGTAATGAATTCCGAAGATCCTCAGACTTTGAGCGAACTGGTAAGTGCCACTGGTTTGGCCAAGGGAACCACTTCTCGCATACTAAGTGCCTTGGAACGAAGCGGCTTAATTGCCCGCAGCGCTGTTGGCGGATTTGAATCAGGCCCAGTCCTGAATCAGTTTGCCGTCCGAGGTGGCGCCTATACCGCCCTCATTGGTTCGCTAACTCCAGCAATGGAGCGAATTGCCGACATTACTCACGAGACCGTAAGTCTTGCGGTCACTGGACATAACGGAATCGACAACATTGCACAGGTTGAAGGCTCCTATTTATTGGGTAGTCGAAACTGGGTAGGCGAGAGCGTTCCCGCACATTGCTCAGCAGCTGGCAAAGTACTAATTGCATTTGGTGGAGCCACTACGCCAAGCACATTGGCGCCACGCACGACTGAAACCATTACGGATTTTTCAATCCTGGAGCAGCATGTCCGCAAAGCACGCGAGGTTGGATATGCCGTGATTCGAAATGAACTTGAGCAAGGGCTGATTGCCGTTGCAATTCCGGTATTGGGAGAAAATGGCAAGGCCATTGCGGCTTTGTCAGTAAGTGG
>RGDC01000020.1 GCA_009918005.1 Actinomycetota bacterium | reverse complement strand
CCTAAAATTGGTCAGCAGTTTGGTGGTCGTGATCACACTACGGTTATGCATGCTGACCGAAAAGTTAGACAACTAATTGCCGAGCGTCGAAGTTTGTATAACCAGGTGAGCGACTTAACTGCTCGAATCAAGGCCCAAGCTAGAGGTTTGTAACTTTAGTAACACCTGTCACTTCTATACACAGTGTGGATAACCATGGGGATATCTTTATTTGATTTAGTAGGGTTTTTGCCAAATTGTGAATAAGTGTGATGCTTTTTGGACTATTACCTGATTTTTCTGTGGATACCTGTGGATAAGTTTAAGATCTAAGCTCTATTGTTGATAAGTCTGATAGTTATCCACAGGAAAGATTTTTGATTTCTTTTATTTTTATGGCTTTTATGAGTTATCCACAGAATCCACAGTGCCTACTGCTACTACTAAAGATATATTTCAAGCTTAGGGTTTCATCCCCTCTGTTGTTAACTTTTTAAAACGGACTAAATTCAATTAAACAAGGCGATTAAAAGTAAGACTTAGGGAGAATTTTCTGGTTTGTTTATAACCACCAACGGAATTACTCAACTAGATAACTGTGGCTGAATTAGTCAGCCAGACATGGCACGATAAAGACTCAAGATATCGAGACACCAGAGGGTGAGTTGTAAGTGAAGTTCCAAGTAGATCGCGACGTAATGGCAGATGCAGTGCTTTGGGCTTCTCGCACGTTGCCAACTAAATCAACTCAGCCGCTGTTAACTGGCATGCACCTTGTGGCTGAAAAATCAGGCTTAATACTTTCCGGCAGTGATGCTGATGTAAGCGCTCGAGCAAACTTAAAAGCTGACGTTATCGAAGCCGGAACTGTTTTAATACCTGGCCGGCTTTTAGCCGACATCACACGCTCTCTACCTTCTGCAGTAATTGATTTTTCTATCGAAGGAAACCGAGCAAAAATTTCCTGCGGCCGTTCATCTTTTACAATCCCAACCATGCCTGTAGCTGAATATCCACCACTTCCAACCATGCCAGGAGTAAGTGGAACTGTAACCGGAACAGATTTTGCAACCGCAATCTCGCAAGTAGCTATTGCTGCGTCCCGAGATGAAACACTTCCAGCATTCACCGGTGTAAAAATTGATGTAGACGGCGCCGTTATTACTCTTGCTGCTACCGACAGATATCGATTAGCAGTTCGTGAATTAAATTGGTCGCCAGCTTCTACTTCAATTAATACTCACGCGTTAGTACCAGCTAAGTTTTTGTCAGAGTCTTCTAAGTCACTTTCACACAGCGAAGCAATCTCACTCGCTTTTGCTACCGGAAACGAAGGCTTAATCGGGATTGAAGGATCCGGACGTCAAACAACAAGCCGTTTACTTGCTGCGGATTTTCCCAAGTATCAAACTTTACTTCCAACTGAGTCAACAACTGTCGCTCAAATCAGCACTAGTGCACTTGTTGAATCTGTAAAACGCGTTTCTTTAGTGCTTGAACGCGAAGCACCAATCCGAGTTCATTTCACCAATGGCGAGGCCGTTATAACTGGCGGCGGCGGCAGTGGCGAACTAGCCGAAGCTAAAGAATTTATTGAATGCACGCTCACCGGAGAAGAATTAACAATCGCGTTCAATCATCAATTCTTACTTGACGGACTCAGTGCAATTGATTCCTCAGTAGCGGTTGTCTCAATGACGACCGCAATTAGACCAGCCGTGATTTCCGGAGCATCAGATTTTGGCGCACAACCTGATGACAGTTTTAAGTACTTACTGATGCCAATTCGGCAACAGTAAGTAACCCAAATAAACATCGGCGCCAACAAGTAATGCAGGTATCCAAACTCTCCCTACGAAATTTTCGCAACCACGAAAATTTAGAACTTTCACTGGGTTTAGGCGCGACAACCATTGTTGGACGAAACGGCCGTGGTAAAACAAACATTGTTGAAGCAGTTCACTACCTTGCAACTTTAAGTAGCCATAGGGTTTCTCAAGATGGGCCACTTATTCGAAACGGTCAAAGCTCAGCAACTATTTGGGCAAGTGTCGAAAAACATAAAAGAAATGCGCAGGTCGAACTAACTATAAATTATCCAGGCGCAAATAAAGTTTTACTCAACGGAAGTGCACTTTCTAAATCAAAAGACATTTTAGGTTTAGTAACTACGGTTATTTTTTCGCCAGAAGATCTAGACCTAGTCAAAGGGGAGCCTTCAGCTCGACGAAAATTTATTGACGAATTAAGCACATCACTAGCGCCAAAATTTTCAAACACTCGAAGTGATTTTGAAAGAATTTTAAAACAGCGCAACACACTACTTAAGTCACTAGGGCGCAGAAACCCATCTACTCAAGCCAAGGCAACCTTAGACGCGTGGGATGAACAACTAATTCAAGCCGGCTCAGAAATCATTTTTAATCGCCTACAAAACATTAAAAAAATTGAACCTTACATATCTGAATTTGGGACAGCAATTAGTGGCGACACCGAACCGCTTTTAATAAATTATTCAAACAATTGGCTACCGGCCGAAATTACTAATAAAAGTGAGATTGCTGAACTTTTCAAAACAGAACTAGAAATTCGCAGTAAAGACGAAATTGATCGCGGCGCAACACTGGTGGGCCCGCATCGCGATGATGTCAATTTGCAACTAAGCAGCATGCCGGCAAAAGGCTACGCGTCTCATGGCCAATCCTGGTCAATTGCCATAGCGCTGCGCCTAGCAGCTTTTAAAACTTTGCGGGAACATGATGATGACCCGATCTTGATTTTGGATGACGTGTTTGCTGAATTAGACGAGCGCCGGCGCAACCGGCTAATCGCCATAATTTCAGATGTTGAGCAAACCTTAATCACCGCTGCCGTTCTAGAAGATATTCCAAAGGGATTGCCGAGTAACCAACTTTTGTTAGAGGATGACTAACACTGTGTTAGATAAACCTCAACAAGAATTTCTCCGATCTTTGCTAAGTAGGGCCAGGGTCCGCACTACAACGGTGCCTAATCGTAAAAATCGAAATAATAGCTTTTACGACGAACAAAGAAGTGGATCAGGGCCGGATGAACGAGATCCGGCAACACTTTCTGGCTTAATCGATCGCTTGATCATCAGTAAAGGCTGGGATTTACAAGTTGCAACTGGTCGACTTCGGGGGCAATGGGGGTTAATCGTTGGACAAGACATTGCCAGCCATGTGCAAATTGAGTCTTTCAACTTGGATCCAAGTGGCCAGTCAGGGACTTTGGTGTTGCGCGCAGAATCAAGCGCTTGGGCAACCCAGATCCGGTTGCTGCTCCCTACGATTTCACAGCGCTTGGGCGAAGAAATAGGTCAAGGAAGAATCAGCGAAATTAAGGTCTTGGGACCTACCGCACCATCTTGGAAACATGGGCAAAGAAGTGTCCCTGGACGTGGCCCAAGGGACACTTACGGGTGATACCCCGACTCCCTAAAAATTCAATAAACAGATAGGATTAGGGGCAATAGCGCGCCTGAAAAACTCCCTATTTAGGGTCTGACATTCAGGGGCCAACAATGTACGAGGAAAGGCCCAGAAAGTGACATATGACGGCAGTGCCATCCAGGTCTTAGAGGGCCTTGATGCAGTCAGAAAACGCCCAGGCATGTACATCGGTTCAACCGGTGAAAGAGGTCTGCACCACCTTGTCTACGAAGTAGTGGACAACTCCGTTGATGAAGCACTAGCGGGGCATTGCACACATATCGAAGTAACAATTTTGCAAGATGGCGGAGTGCGCGTAGTTGATAACGGCCGTGGCATCCCAGTAGACATCGTGCCTTCCGAAGGTAAACCAGCTGTCGAAGTAGTTCTTACTGTGTTACACGCTGGTGGAAAATTCGGCGGCGGCGGATACGCGGTCTCTGGAGGTTTGCACGGGGTCGGCGTCTCAGTTGTAAACGCGCTCTCTAAAAACGTTGACGTTGAAGTGCGACGTGAAGGATTTATTCACACCCAGTCATACAAGTACGGCGTCCCGGTAGCACCTTTGAAAAAGGGTGGCAAAACCGACATAACTGGAACCACAGTTACGTTTTGGGCTGACGGCGACATTTTCGAAACAACGGTTTACGACTTCGAAACCCTTTCCCGTCGCTTCCAAGAAATGGCATTTCTAAATCGAGGCTTAACTCTTTCTCTCACTGACGAGCGGATTTCTGCCGGACCGATCATTGACGAAGAAACTGGTGAGCCGAAAATTGATGGCCCGCGCAGTGTTACCTACATGTATGAAGGCGGCATCAGGGATTTCGTTCATCACTTAAATGTGCGTAAGTCACCGATTCACAACGACATCGTTGAATTTTTCTCAGAAGATGCAAATCGGGGACTAAGCCTTGAAGTTGCGATGCAATGGAACAGCAGTTACACCGAGTCGGTCTACTCCTTCGCAAACACGATTAACACAATCGAAGGTGGAACCCATGAAGAAGGTTTCCGCACCGCACTAACTTCGTTAGTTAATAAGTTCGCTCGTGAGTGGAGCATTCTTAAAGAAAAAGATACGAATCTTTCAGGTGAAGATGTTCGCGAAGGTTTAACTGCAATCGTGTCAATCAAACTCCACGAACCACAGTTTGAAGGTCAGACAAAAACCAAACTTGGAAACACTGAAGCAAAAGCATTTGTGCAAAAAGTTGTTAACGAAGAATTAGCCGCTTGGTTTGAAAAGAATCCAGCGCAAGGAAAAGACATCGCACGCAAATCTTTGCAAGCAGCAACTGCCCGTCTCGCTGCGCGTAAAGCTCGCGACTTAGCTCGAAATCGTAAAGGTTTACTTGGAAGCAGCAGTTTGCCTGGCAAGTTAAAAGACTGCTCAAGCAATGAACCAACCGAGTGTGAAGTATTTATTGTTGAAGGTGACTCGGCAGGTGGCTCTGCTGGCCAAGGCCGGGATCCACGCACGCAAGCAATTTTGCCAATCCGCGGAAAAATTCTTAACGTGGAAAAAACCCGAATCGATCGCGTGTTAGCTAACACCGAAGTTCAAGCGATCATTTCGGCATTTGGAACGGGTATCCAAGATGAATTCGATATCAACAAACTGCGTTACCACAAATTGGTTTTGATGGCTGATGCTGACGTTGACGGACAACACATTCGTACCTTGCTTCTAACATTCCTTTTCCGCTACATGCGCCCACTTGTTGATGGCGGATTTGTTTATGTCGCACAACCACCCCTTTACAAAGTGAAATGGTCACGCGAAACACCGGGTTACGCATATTCCGATAAACAGCGCGATCAAATCGTCGAAGCGGGTCTAGCTGCAGGTAAAAAACTGCGCACTGAGGACATTCAGCGATACAAAGGTCTTGGCGAAATGAATGCCGAAGAACTTTGGGAAACCACAATGGATCCGGCAACTCGTGTTCTATTACAGGTTTCAGTAGATGACGCGGCTCAAGCTGATCAACTTTTCTCAACCCTTATGGGCGAAGACGTCGAGAGCCGACGCAACTTTATTCAACGCAATGCACATGACGTGCGGTTCTTGGACATCTAATGACTGAAATTAATGACTCAACCCACGATCAAATTGAAATTGTTGACCTAAATGTCGAAATGCAAAGGTCGTACCTTAACTACGCGATGAGCGTTATCGTCTCGCGCGCATTGCCTGATGTGCGAGACGGTCTAAAGCCAGTACACCGTCGCGTGATTTATGCAATGTATGACGGTGGTTACCGCCCAGATCGCGCATTCAACAAGAGCGCCCGTGTTGTCGGCGAAGTTATGGGTCAGTATCACCCACACGGTGACAGCGCGATTTATGACACCTTGGTTCGCCTGACTCAAGCCTGGTCACTTCGCTATCCACTTGCGCAAGGACAAGGCAACTTTGGCTCACCCGGAAATGACTCAGCAGCAGCATCTCGATACACCGAAGTGCGCATGGCCCAACTTGCCATGGAGATGGTGCGGGATATCGACCAGGAAACCGTTGATTTCACGCCAAACTATGACGGTAAAAACCTTGAACCAACCGTGCTGCCAAGCCGATTCCCGAACCTTTTGGTTAACGGATCATCAGGTATCGCCGTTGGTATGGCAACAAATATTCCACCACACAACCTCACTGAAGTAGCTGCTGGTGTGCAATGGGCGCTAGATCATCCCGATGCAACGCGCGAAGAGTTGCTAGAAGCGTTGATGGAACGGATCACCGGACCAGATTTCCCAACTGGTGGTCAAATTGTTGGACGCCGTGGAATTCAAGATGCGTATCGCACAGGTCGTGGATCAGTCACGATGCGAGCTGTCACAGAAATTACCGAAGACAAGCGGGGTCGAACAATTATCGCGATCACCCAACTGCCTTATCAGGTCAATCCAGATAACTTACTAGAACGAATCGCAGAACTGGTTGAGCAAGGCAAAGTTGGCGGCATTGCCGACTTGGTAGATGAAAGTTCGTCACGAACCGGCATGCGAATCGTTGTAGTTCTAAAGCGCGACGCAGTGCCAAAAGTTGTTTTAAATAACTTGTTTAAGTACACCCAGCTACAAGATAATTTTGGCGCAAACATGTTGGCACTAGTCGACGGTGTGCCGCGAACACTGACTCTTGATGCGTTCGTAACAAACTGGATCGAACATCAAGTGGAAGTAATTCAACGCAGAACTGCTTACCGCTTAAGAATTGCCGAAGAGCGCGTACATATTTTGATTGGTTTGCTTAAGGCAATCGATCGCATTGATGAAGTCATCGCTTTGATTCGCGCCTCGGAGTCAGCCTCAGTTGCGCAAGCTGGCTTGATGAAACTTCTTGACATTGATGAAATTCAAGCGCAAGCGATTCTTGATATGCAACTTCGTAAACTTGCCGCGCTTGAACGCAACGAGCTGCAAACCCAACACGACAAATTGATGTCTGAGATTGCAGACTACAAAGATATATTGTCGAACCTGACTCGCCAACGCAGCATAGTAAGTGAAGAGCTTGCCGACATCGTAAATAAGTTTGGTGATGAAAGACGTACAACAATTGTTGCTGACGAAAACGACGTAACTCACGAAGACTTGATTGCCGTAGAACCAATCGTCGTAACACTTTCTGCCGATGGCTACATCAAGCGCACTAAGGCTGCGCTTTACCGATCCCAAAAACGTGGTGGTCGTGGTGTTAAGGGAGCGGCCCTTAAGCAAGATGACGTCGTGACAAATTTCTTCGTGACAACGACCCACCATTGGATTTTGTTCTTTACAAACCGTGGTCGCGTTTTCCGAGTCAAGGCCTATGAGTTAACTGACACCGGTCGTGACGCCCGCGGACAACACGTTGCAAACCTGCTATCTCTTGCTCCGGAAGAGCAAGTTGTCGAGGTTCAAGATCTGCGGGATTACAGCCAAGCGAAATACTTAGTGCTTGCTACTCGAAACGGCGTGATAAAAAAGTCGAGATTGACGGATTACGATTCTTCGCGCAGCACTGGTTTGGTTGCGATCACATTGCGTGACGAAGACGATGTAGTTTCAGCTCAGCTAGTAAACGACGAAGACGACTTACTTCTAGTTTCCAAGATGGGTTATTCAGTACGTTGCCATGCCGACGATGCGACACTTCGCCCAATGGGACGGACCGCAGGCGGTGTTATCGGAATTAGATTCAAGACCGACAATGATTACTTGCTGAAAATGGAAGTAGCTACCGCGGATTCATTCGTGGTAACTGTTACCGAAGGTGGCTGGGCTAAGCGCACTTCGATCGAAGAGTGGAATGCAAAGGGACGCGGCACGCAAGGGGTTCGCGCGATGCGGCTAGTTGAAAAACGCGGCGGACTTGCAGGTGCATTAATCTGTGCAGCCGATGACGAAATATTTGCAATCGCAAGCAATGGTGTTGTCATTCGAACTCGCGTAGATGAAATTCGCGCAGCCGGACGTGACACCATGGGTGTTTCGTTTATGAAGGTTGGGGACGACGATCAAGTTGTTGCGGTCGCTCGAAGTAGCGCTGCGTCCATGGCCGCTCTCGACAACGTCGAAGTACCTGTTGAGGAATCTGTCGTCATTGAATCTGAAGTAGCAACTGAAGACATTGACAACGACGGGGAAGAGGCATAAGTGTCCGATATCGATATCGACTTAAATGATGATCAACCAACAAAGCGAAACTTCTTTAAGAACCCTCTGAAGTCCGCAGAGCAATCTATTACAACCCCAACTCCGCAGGTACCGACTGCGCCAGCCCGGCAAGTGACGCTGCACCTAACTCACATAGATCCTTGGTCGGCTGCAAAACGAGCATTTGTGTTGGGTGTGTTGATAGCTGGTGTGCTCATTGTGGCAACAATTGCGCTCTGGACAATCCTTTCTGCCGCTGGAGTGTTTGAAGCAGTAACCAATCTCTGGAGTGATGCGTCAGGTAATACCGGAGCGGGAATTAGCTTCTTGTCACTTGGCCGCTTACTTGGTTTGGTAATGGTAATTTCTGCGATTGAAATTGTGCTTTTGAGCGTGCTTTCTACGCTTTTTGCAGTGCTTTACAACTTAAGCGTCGGCTTTACCGGCGGCGTTGAGTACACCTTCACAGACCGGAGTTAATCGCTCATTTTGGGTGAATGCCGGCTTTGAGGTAACCTCTTAACTCATGCCTTGAAATAGGCAGATTTAGAAAGAAATCGCAAGAAATCAGGGCCCATAGCTCAGCTTGGTTAGAGCGCTTCGCTGATAACGAAGAGGTCGGTGGTTCAAGTCCACCTGGGCCCACGCACGGCTTTTAAGACCAGAAGGAAATGACTAGAAGGATAGGAAGCGTAATGAAAAAACTTTTGTCACTAGCATTGCTAGCTGTTGCTGGTTACGTAATCTACCAACAGGCAGAAAACAGCAAAGCCGAGCAAGAATTGTGGACACAGGCTACTTCAGAGTAGATTTTGTTCTACGGTTTTACCGCCGGGGAATTAGCTCAATTGGTAGAGCACTGCCTTTGCAAGGCAGGGGTTAGGGGTTCGAGTCCCCTATTCTCCACAGTCAAGCGGAGGTAGTTTTGCTACCTCCGTTTTAATTTTGAACAAAAATATTTGTAAGAACCTCTTGAAACATACTTGAAAGAAAAATCATGAATGATCTGCGCAACGCATCACCACAGGTGAAGCGCTTTCTCGCGGGAGCATTACTTAATTCACTTGGCGGCGGACTAACCCTGCCAGTTTTGGTTATTTACCTAAACCAAGTTCGGGGAATTTCGCTGGCTGCTGCCTCACTAGTTCTATCTTGGATGGCAATCACTGGTTTGGTTTATTCGCCCATCATCGGTCATTTAGTGGATAAGTTTGGGCCGCGACGAATCATGTTGGTCGCAATTTTGATTGAGGCTACTGCGACCCTGCTTTGGGTGTTTGTTACAGACTTGCGCAGCGCACTTTTAGTTGGGGCACTGGCATCGCTCGGTCATTCCGCAATCTGGCCACCGCAAACCACAATGATGGCGCGAATGGTTAGCGAAGATTTCCGACCTAAGTTTTTTGGATTGCAATTCATGATGCTTAATTTGGGCTTAGGTCTAGGCGGAGTTTTCAGCTCGTTAATTGTTAATGTCGATGACCCATCAAGTTTCACCAGACTTTACGTAATTGATTCGATTACGTTTTTGATTTATTTCGGATTCATTCTTTCGCTACGTGGTGTCGGCGGGCGGATCGAGAAAACAAAAGAAGAAATTGAAAACGATGGTGGCTATCGACAGATAGTTGCCGATCACAAATTCATGCGCCTAACCCTGGCTAAACTCTTAATGATCACTTTTGGTTACGCATCTTTAGATGCCGGACTACCTGCGTTGCTAACTTTGTTTGGCGACTTGTCAGTAAAAGCACTTGGGCCAATTTGGGCAGTGAATACTGGCGTCATTGTTCTGGGACAAGTTTTTGTAATTAATCGATTAGAAGGCCGTAGCCGAATTCGATTACTGTTTTTGGTTTCGGTGATATGGACGATTGCTTGGTTGCTGATTGGATTTAGCGTTTCATTAGATCCGACCGCAACATTTATTCTTGCTGCGGTTGGCATCGGAATTTTTGCCCTCGGAGAAATGATCTGGTCTTCGGTTGGACCGACTTTAACTAACGAACTAGCACCTGAACATTTGCGCGGTCGCTACAACTCGGTAGATGGCTTGGTATGGGTTTTTGCTGGCGCCGCTGGACCAGCAATCTCAGGAATCATGTTGCAGTTCGAGTTGGTATTAGCGTGGATTGCGCTGATTTTGGTGGGCCAAGTATTTGGCGGATTGTTGGCTTTAAGACTTAAGCGAGTCCTGACGCCAAGCCAAGATGGACTACTTGATGACCAGACATTGGCAGCTGCTGAAAAATAGTTGGCAAATACTTTTTGCACACAGGGCAAAACCTCGAAAATCCCTGATAAATAGGGATATCCACAGGCAAACCTTGGTTGTCCACACAGGATATCCCCAGCTAAATACCCATTGTTTCGGCGGTTTTCCCCAATTTGTCCACCTAGTTATCCACAGGGGTCATTGTTTCTGTCAGCCATGGGCCATACAGTCATGAATACCTGGTTGTAACAAAGGGTTTTAACTTAGGCACGAAAAGGTGGATTACATGAGCGTCGCGGAATTTCCCCGTAGCTACGAGGAAGATGGCGCACTAGTACCACCGCAGGATATCGTCGCCGAACAATCGGTTCTTGGTGCGATGCTGCTCAGCAAAGATGCAATCGCAGATGTAATCGAAAGCCTTCGCGAAATCGATTTTTATAAACCTGCACATGCCACCATTTATGGCGCAATTCTGGATATCTACGGTCGGGGCGAACCAGCCGATGCAATCACAGTTGCAAACTACTTAAGTAAGTCTGGTGCACTTGGAAATGTTGGGGGCGCAGGCTACCTTCACACCTTGGTGGCAAGTGTTCCAACTGCGGCTAACGGTTCTTATTACGCGCGAATTGTTACCGAGCGAGCGATTCTTCGTCGACTAGTTGATGCTGGAACAAAAATTGCGCAAATGGGTTACGCCGGTGACGCCGAAGTTGATCAACTCGTCGATCGCGCGCAAGCTGAAGTGTATGAAGTCACCGGCCGCAGAACCTCAGAAGATTACGCACCACTTTCCGAAATCATGCCGCAGACTTTGTCTGAGATTGAAGCTATCGAAGGTCGAGGCGGACAACTAGTTGGAGTCCCAACTGGCTTTCAACAACTCGATGACATCACACATGGTCTTCATGCTGGCCAACTAATCATTGTTGCTGCCCGTCCGGCAATCGGTAAGTCAACGTTAGCTTTGGACCTTGCGCGATCGGCGAGCATTAAACATAACTTAACTTCTGCAATTTTTTCACTTGAAATGAGCCGCAACGAAATCGTAATGCGTTTACTTTCTGCGGAAGCGCAAGTTGGTTTGAATCACATGCGTGCTGGCACTCTTAGCGATGCTGACTGGGGAAGACTTGCGAACAAAATGGGACAAGTTAACGAAGCACCATTATTTATTGATGATTCACCAAACATGACAATGATGGAAATCCGCGCAAAGGCTCGTCGACTAAAACAACGTTTTGATTTGAAACTATTGATCATCGACTATTTACAACTGATGTCATCAGGCAAGAAAGTCGAGAGTCGCCAAGTTGAAGTCTCTGAATTTTCTCGTTCCCTAAAACTGCTGGCAAAAGAATTGGAAATCCCTGTTATCGCAATCAGCCAGCTAAACCGTGGTCCCGAGCAACGTCAAGATAAGCGACCAATGCTTTCTGATCTTCGCGAATCTGGCTCCCTTGAGCAAGATGCTGACATGGTTGTCCTACTTCATCGTGAAGATGTTTATGAAAGAGAATCCCCACGCGCGGGTGAAGCCGATTTCATCCTGGCAAAACATCGCAACGGACCAACCGGAACAGTAACGGTTGCTTTCCAGGGACACTACAGTCGTTTCGTTGATATGGCTACTTCGTAAGTTTTATTTCCTGATTCTGAGAGAATTGGCACATGCCCAACAGATCAACCCAAATAGATCGAAGTAATTTAGCCACTCTGCTTGAACGCGAGCGCAAAACTTATCGAGACATGAATCCGAAATCTTTAGAACTTTATAAAGATGCGAAGAATTTGTTTGGCGGCGTCCCAATGCCTTGGATGAATAAATGGGTCGGTGGGTTTCCGCTTTATATGCAAAGCGCAAAGGGCAACATAATTACAGATGTTGATGGTCATGAGTACATTGACTTTGCGTTAGGTGATACTGCTGCGATGACAGGGCACTCACCTGATGCCAGCGTTAAGGCCATTATTGATCGAATGCAGGATCTTGGCGGAATAACAACCATGATGCCTACCGAAGACGCACAGTGGGTCGGTGCAGAATTGACCAGACGCTTCGGAGTGCCACTTTGGTCTTTCACCGTTTCGGCAACTGATTCAAATCGCTGGGCAATTAGGTTGGCAAGACTTGCAACCGGCAAGAGCAAAATTTTAGTTTTTTCTTATTGTTATCACGGCTCAGTTGATGAGGCCTTCGGAGTATTAGATGAAAATGGAAACACGGTTGCCCGACCAGGCAACGTAGCCCCACCTGTGCCAATCGATCAAACAACGCGAGTCGTTGAATTCAATGACTTGCCTGCACTTGAAGCTGCTCTCAAGCACGGAGATGTGGCTGCAATTTTGACGGAGCCAGCATTGACAAATATTGGAATCGTTTTGCCGGAACCTGGTTTCCTTGAAGGCATGCGCACACTGGCGACAAAATATGGTGCATTGTTAATGATCGATGAGACTCACACAATTTCTGCCGGATACGGTGGCATGACTTTGCGGGATCATTTAGATCCAGACATCTTTATTATTGGAAAAAGTATCGGAGCCGGAATTCCATCAGGTGCTTATGGCTTTAAGCAAGAAGTTGTTGACTTAATCAATTCACACACTGAAGCTGATTTGTTGGATGTTGGAGGAGTTGGCGGAACGCTGGCCGGTAACGCCCTGTCATTAGCAGCCATTCGAGCAACGCTAGGTGAAGTATTAACTGAGCAGGCATTTGAGCACATGATTCAACTGGCTACCCGTTACACCGATCAAGTAAACGCGGCACTGGATGAATACGAAATTCCCTGGTCAATTTCTCAACTAGGTGCGCGAGCTGAATACCGCTTTACTTACCCGGCACCGAAAACTGGCACAGAAGCTATGCGCGCTGGTGATGACGAGCTAGATGAATTTATGCACCTGTTCATGTGTAATCGAGGCGTACTAATGACGCCGTTTCACAACATGGCGTTGATGTGTCCAACTACAACGCAAGACCAAGTTGATCGCCACGGAGCCCTATTTGCTCAGGCTATGGCGGAGCTAGCACAAGCGTAATTTCACCTGCTGTGATTGCCACTTAGAATTTCACCATGACACTGCGCCGCCGCCTACAAATCTTTATTGTATTTTTTGCAGTAGTAATTTTTGCTGTGGGAGTTTGGGAACGTTATGTATATCTAGTGGCACGCGCCGAGGTTAGTGAATCACTAGCGCTAAATATCAGGCTAGACGAAGTTGCAAACCAACTGTCATTTGCACTAAGTGCTTCAATTTTTATAAGTCTCTTTTTTCTGATACTTGCCTGGATATTTTTGGAACGGTGGGTCCTTGCCCCACTTGATGAGATGCGCACAGAGTTACGAATGGTTGCAAGTGGGACAATTCATCAAGTTATCGAAGTTTCAAATCCACCAGAAATTCAACTAGCTGCAGCGGATGCGGAATCCATGCGCCAAAACCTAGTAGTCCAGATTGATCTCGCCCGCGCAGCTTGGCAGGGCTTAGAACAGAACGCACCGCTTGTGGCCTCAATGCGAAGAGCGTTGTCACCCACCGCAATGGATACAACTAACTTTGGCCTCGATGTCGCTGGACAAACCTTGCCCGCAAGTGGCGCAATTGCCGGCGACTGGTGGGATGTCATCAGAACCCCGAGAGGCATTGCACTTGCAATGGTGGATGTTACCGGCCACGGTCCAGAGGCGGGGGTACTTGGATTGCAGATCAAGGCAATTATGACTGCCGCACTTTCTGCCGGTTTTAGCCCAAGCACCGTGTTGGAAAGAGTTTCTTCTGGGTTGGTGGATGTGGATGCGCTTTTGGCAACTGCGGTAATTCTTGAAATACCAAATGAAAAAACGCAGCCAGCTAAGTGGGTAAATGCTGGACACCCAGCTGGATACTGGGTTGATGCTAATCACCTGATAACAGCACTAAATCCAACTGGTCCCATGCTGGCTGGTTTTAGTGGAACCTGGGAAGCCAAAGAGTTCTACTTCAACTCAGGCGATCGCATAGTCCTGGTATCTGACGGCTTGCTAGAAACGCAAGATGAAAGAGGCGAAGAGTTTGGTACCCAGGGGCTAATAACTTCGGTTGTAACAGGTGAGCACGTTGGAAATTCTGCCGAACTAACCAACCTGATTGTGTCAACAGCTCGTCAAGATTCCGTTACCTGGAATCGCGACGATGTCTCAGTTGTTGTAATTACCCGTAGGCTCGGATAGTGAGCGAGTCAGTGAACCCACAGCTTCGGCCTGAAATGGCTATGCTTCCAACATATAAAGCTGGAAAAAAAGTAGATTCAGTCAATGGTTTGACTGCATACAAGTTGTCTAGCAACGAGATCGCACATTCGCCACTTCCAAGTGTGGTTGCCGCAATAGTTGATGCGGCAAGTGAAATAAATCGCTACCCAGATCCGTTTACAACCAGATTGAATCAATCACTTTCCGAGAAGTTTTCAATTTCAACAGAACACATTGCAACTGGAACTGGATCAGTTGGCGTTTGTCAGCAAATCATTCAGGCGGTTGCTGGCGATGGAGATGAAGTAATTTATGCGTGGCGCTCTTTTGAGGCGTACCCGATTATCACAACTATTGCCGGCGCAGTCAGCGTCCAAGTGCCATTAACAAATGATGGCCAACATGATCTAACTGCAATGTTAGATGCCATCACATCAAAAACGCGGGTTATTTTTGTTTGCACTCCAAACAATCCAACTGGTGGAATTGTTACTCAACAAAAGTTAAATGAATTCTTGGCAAAAGTTCCTAAAGATATCCTTGTCGTAATTGATGAAGCATATGTTGAATTCAATCGAGATAAGGATGCGATTGATGGCATCGCCACAATGAAAGCAAATTCAAATGTCGGTGTGCTGAGAACTTTTTCAAAGGCTTATGGTCTTGCAGGCTTGCGAGTTGGATACTTTATCGGGCCAAAAAATGTTGCGGACGCAGTGCGGAAAACTGCGGTGCCATTTGGTGTTTCTAACATTGCTCAAGTAGCGGCTGTTGCATCGCTGGAACATGAATCAGAGTTATTTCAGCGCGTTGACGAAGTAATCGAGGAACGACGATGGTTTGAATCAGAGTTGGCAAAGCTTGGTTTTAAGATTCCACCAAGCCAAGCTAATTTTGTGTGGATTCCAATGGGGGAGCGCACTGAAGAATTCACCAAGCGAAGCGAAGGAATAGCAGTCTCAATTCGTCCGTTTCCGGGCGAAGGCGTTCGGATCAGTATTGGCGAACACCTGGCACTAGAAAGAGTTATTGAGCTTGCGAAAGAGTTTGTTTTTTAACGGATTCAACAGCAACGACAATTGCAACGCTGACAATAACTATGAAGCCACCGAGCAAAATATTTGGCGTGAGTGTTTCATTAAAAATAATGATGCCAAGCGCAACGGCAACTATCGGATTTACGTAGGCGTAAGTAGACACCAAAGTAATCGGCGCATTTTCAAGTAGCCAGGTATAGACGGTATACCCGATCAGGGACCCAACGGTAACTAGATAAAAC
>RGDC01000190.1 GCA_009918005.1 Actinomycetota bacterium | reverse complement strand
CCTACTTGTGCATTTCACAACTCGTTAAGGCGGAACATGTTTACCGGAATAGTCGAAGAACTTGGTCGCGTCGCTGCGATTCAAGAGCTGCCAGACAACGCCATCCGCATAACTATTGAAGGACCAATTGTCCTAAGTGATGCAAATCTTGGTGACTCAATCTGTGTAAACGGAGTTTGCTTAACTGTTGCTGAGCAAATTGGTGACGTTTTTACCGCTGACGTCATGAGCGAAACCATCAACCGAACCACGATCGGTGATTTGCTAGCTGGTTCCCAAGTTAACTTAGAGCGCCCTGTCACTCTTTCAACTCGCCTCGGTGGACACTTAGTTCAAGGCCATGTTGATGCAGTCGGCACTGTCTCCGCTCGCGAACATTCTGAAAACTGGGACGTAGTAACAATCACTCCACCAAAAGATTTACTTAAATACGTAGTTGAAAAGGGAAGCATCACAATCGATGGCACTTCACTTACAGTTTCTGCCGTTACTGATTCCACCTTTTCAGTTTCATTGATTCCAGCCACTTTGGAAAAGACCACATTGGGAATTCGCCAAATTGGGGATCGTGTGAATCTTGAAGTTGATGTTTTGGCAAAATACGTCGAGAAGTTAGTGGCAGCGCGATGACCAGATTAGATTCCATCGAAGACGCAATCCTTGCGATCCGCGAAGGTAAGCAAGTTGTAGTTGTTGATGACGAAGATCGTGAAAATGAAGGCGACTTAATTCTTGCAGGTGTAAAGGCCACACCTGAAGCGATTGGTTTCATGAATCGTTACACATCAGGCGTTATTTGTGTACCAATGGAAGGCGAAGCGCTAGATCGTTTAGGTCTGCCTCCAATGACTCACATAAATGAAGACCGTAAAGGCACTGCTTATTCAGTGAGTGTAGCGGATCGTTCAAGAACTATCCGAGTTCTTTGTGACTCTGCAACGGAGCCATTTGAACTAACTCGACCAGGTCACGTTTTTCCATTACGTGCAATGCCCGGTGGCGTACTTCGCCGACCTGGTCACACTGAAGCTGCCGTTGACTTGGCACGTTTGGCGGGACTTCGTCCGGCAGGCGTAATCGCCGAAGTTGTTCATGATGACGGTTCTATGATGCGCGCACCAGCACTTCGGGAATTTGCTGATACTCATGGCCTATTGATGATTTCGATCGCTGACTTGATTGCATACCGTCGCAAGAACGAATCGCTTGTGGAATTGGTTGCAACCGCGCAGCTTCCAACCGAATTCGGCGTATTTGATATCTGCGGCTACCAAGGAATTCTTGACGGAATCGATCACGTTGCAATGCGAATCGGTGATATTGGCAACGGGGAAGACGTGTTAGTCCGAGTTCACTCCGAATGCCTTACTGGTGATGCCC
>RGDC01000189.1 GCA_009918005.1 Actinomycetota bacterium | reverse complement strand
GGGGGATGTGGATGCGATTTGTGTTCCTGGTGGCTTTGGAGTGCGCGGAATTGACGGAAAGCTTGGCGCATTGCGCTTTGCTCGCGAGAACAAGATCCCAACCCTTGGTTTATGCCTAGGTTTGCAGTGCATGGTAATTGAATACTCCCGGAACATTGCTGGAATCAAGGACGCCAATTCGGCTGAGTTTGATGAAAAGACTGCTAACCCAGTGATCTCAACTATGGCCGATCAAACTGATGTGGTTTCTGGCGAACGCGATATGGGTGGCACGATGCGTTTGGGTATGTATCCAGCAGCGCTTAAGGCCGGAAGTACCGCTGAGCGCGTTTATGGATCCAACTTGGTCGAAGAACGTCACCGTCATCGCTACGAAGTTAACAACACTTACCGCGAACAGCTAGAAAACTTAGGTTTGAGTTTCTCTGGAACCTCACCTGATGGTCACTTAGTTGAATACGTAGAACTTCCAACGGATGTTCATCCGTACTACATTGGCACGCAAGCTCACCCTGAACTTCGTTCCCGCCCAACGCGCGCGCATCCGCTCTTCAAGGGACTTATCGAAGCCGCACTTGCGCGTCGTGCCTAATGATTTCTGATCGCCAGGTTTCGCATCCAATCATTGATCGCAAGACTGTGTTCTCTGGCATGGTTTGGGATGTTCGCCACGATGCCTTTGAACTCAATGGTGAAACAGTCGAGCGCGATTACATAGTTCACCCTGGCGCTGTCGCGATCATCGCACTAAATGATTCCGGTGAATTGTTATTGATCGAGCAATATCGTCATGCCCAAGGCAAAATTATGTGGGAAGCACCGGCGGGCCTGATGGATCTAGCGAACGAAGATCCGCTGGCAACTGCAAAGCGCGAATTATTCGAAGAAACGGGTTATGTTGCCCATACTTGGAATGTGTTGTTGGATCTAGCAAACACTCCTGGTGGATCTTCGGAACAAATTCGAATTTACTTTGCCCAAGGTTTGAGCCTGCATCCGGACGGCCGGCCAACTGGCGATGCTGAAGAACTTAATATGCCAGTGCATTGGATTCCAATTCCAGATGTCCTGGAATCAATCCGCAGGGGAGCGGTAACTAATCCGCAATTGGTTGCTGGCACACATGCCGCGCTAATTGCGATGGCCGAACCAGACCTGGCACTTCGTAGTGAAGATGCGCCATGGCACGCTCGCGAAGATGTTTTAAATACCGATCGCGTCTGGCTGCCTAAAACCTAGCTCGCTCTAATTACTTATCGCGAAACTTTGTCCAATCACCAATAACACCTAAACGTCGACGCTGTTGTTTGGCTGCGCCTTTGTCAGTACCGCGATTACGCGCTTCCAGGTTTGCAGTCACACGTTCACGAAACTCAATGGTATTGTGATCGTCAAACTTAAACTTTGCC
>RGDC01000188.1 GCA_009918005.1 Actinomycetota bacterium | reverse complement strand
GTTAAAGATCGAGATTTGATTCTTTTGACTGTGCCAGACGATGTGCTTGGCCAAGTTGTTAATGGCCGAAGGATTTCGATGCCGTATCGGCCAGAGGCATGCATCACAAAAGTTCCCGGGCTTACCGCATTTGTTGTGGCAAGGCCGCTAACAACCTGGCCAAGTACATCGTCTGGCACCGTTAAAAGAATCAAATCTCGATCTTTAACGGCTTCATTGATCGAAACAACCGGTACGCCAGGCAAAAGTGATTCCGCTCTAAGTTTTGAGATATCACTGACTGCGGTACAAGCTCGAATGTTATGTCCAGCTCGTTTAAGGGCAGCACCTAACACGGAACCGGCTCTGCCAGTTCCGACTACGCCAACGTCAAGGCGTGGAGGTTTTTCGGTCCAAGGCTCATCGCTCTCGGCCATCGTGTTGACCACGTAATAAGACTAGTAGCAAGTTTCTAAATGTCGAATAAATCGATAATTCACCGGAGGTATGACACGATAAGTCCCGTGGTTGAGCGCAGCAGAGTTGGTGTATCTCCCCTAGATTCAGCCCGATCTGATTACACATCTAATCTGTCATTACACGCACCCGCAACGCATGGAATGTTGCGAATTGATTGTGAATTCGAAGGCGATTTAATCACTTCCGCAAAGCCAATTCTTGGGTCAATGCATCGAGGGGCTGAAAAGCTTTTTGAGTCACGGGATTACCGACAAGTGATTTCCTTGGCAAATCGACATGAGTGGCTCAGTGCATACTCCGGAGAAGTTGGCGTTGCGCAATTACTAGAAACCGCTCTCGGCATCGAAGTTCCGGAAGCGGCACAGTGGTTTCGAACTTTGCTTTTGGAATTTAATCGAGTTACCTCGCACTTAGCATTTTTGGCTGGGTTTCCCTGGCAAGATCAACAACTTATTGAAAGCTTGAGAAAGTCTCGCGAACTTTGGGTAAATCACTATCGTGCTTACACCGGCAGTCGGATGCATCCAATGTTGACACGAATTGGTGGACTTACCCACGCGCCAACTGCAGAGTGGTTAGAGGAAGTGCAGCATCTTTGCTTTGATACCGCACAAATAATTTTAGAAACAAATTGGGTTGCCATGCTGGCCGATTATGAATTGCTAGGTGTGTTGTCAAGAGCGCAAGCAATTGAAACGGCAGTGAGCGGTCCAGCAGCTCGAGCAAGTGGCTCCGCAATTGATATGCGGGAGACCGCGGTGGGACTTAAGTATTCAGACCTGGAAAGTTTTGCAGTCGTGTTACAAACTGCAGGTGATGTCAGCGCTCGGATGTTGCAACTAGTGGATGAGGTAACAATTTCATTAGCAATGATTTCAGAATTGAATGAGCCTTGTACTTTTCACTTCGCTGATGAAGTAAATGTTTTACTGCCAAAAGTGGTTCGCGTTCCAGAAGGAAGT
>RGDC01000187.1 GCA_009918005.1 Actinomycetota bacterium | reverse complement strand
CGACCAAGGTTTACATCATCAAGAGCAGCTTCAACTTCGTCCAGAATGTAGAACGGGCTTGGACGGGACTTGAAAAGAGCAATCAAGAAAGCTACCGCCGTCAAAGACTGCTCACCGCCTGAAAGCAATGACAAGCGCTTGTAAGTCTTGCCTGGTGGGCGCGCTTCGATTTCAACGCCGGAGTTCAGCAAATCATTTGGTTCAGTGAGGATCATCCGAGCTTCACCACCCGGGAACAATCGCGAGAATACAGCCATAAACTCACGCGCGGTGTCTTCGTAAGCCTGCGAGAAGACCTCTTGGACGCGAGCATCAACGTCGCGGATTACGCTCATTAAGTCATTGCGTGACTTGCGAAGATCTTCAAGTTGTTCACCTAGGAACTTATGACGCTCTTCCAATGCCGAGAATTCTTCGAGCGCCAACGGATTAACTTTTCCAAGCAGTGCCAGTGATCGCTCAGCTGCGGCCAATCGAGATTCCTGCTGAGTTCGCACATATGGGTAAGGTGCTGGTTCTGGATCATCTGGATTAACTTCGTCACCTGGGGCTGGCGGAGAAGGTGGTACCAAAACATCCGGACCATATTCAGCCAGCAACTCATCTGGTCCAACACCATAATCTTCAACAGACTTGTTTTCCATCGCTTCGATCCGAAGTCTTTGCTCAGCGCGAGCAACTTCATCGCGATGCACTGAATCAGTTAGAACTTCTAGTTCAGCCGTTAACTCGCGGATTCGCTCACGGATCTTGCGCACTTCGGCTTCTTCAGTCTGGCGAGTAGCAACAGCTTGCTCACGTTCAAACTGTGCCAAGGCTACCGACTGAGTTAATAGTTCAAGTGCTGTTTCAGATGCAACTACAACTGCTTTTGCAACCTGAGCTTCCCGGCGGCGGCGCTCGCGTAATTCGATAGCGCGAGCACGGGCAGTGCGCTCAAGATTTGCGGAATGTTCGAGCTGTTCGGCTTGAGTTCCAAGAGCACGCACGCGCTCTTCACCAGTTCGAACGGTAAGACGAACATTAAGCTCAGCTTGACGCACCTCTTCGAGAGTCTTTACCAAGAATTCGCGACTTTCCTCGCTCAGTTCAGACTCAGAAATTTGATCATTTTCAGCTGCGGTGTAACGAGCTTCTAATTCTTGAACACTGCGAAGGTCATCTTCGCGTGCTTTATTGGCAGATGCGATTGCAGCTGCTACCCGATCCGCTTCGCCCGTTGCGCTTCGAACCACCGACTGCAAGCTGCCAAGTTGGACAGCGATTGCAGCCATGCTGGCGTCGGACTCGTGTAAGCGCTCTAGCGAATTACTCACCAAAACTAATGCGGCTTCTTGAGCTTGAGTTGCTCCAACAACTGCGAATTTCGCCCGATCAACGCGATGTGCAGATGCTTCTAACTTAAGGCGCGCCTCATCAACGGCTGCCTGAATCTCAAC
>RGDC01000186.1 GCA_009918005.1 Actinomycetota bacterium | reverse complement strand
ACATTTCAATCCGGCCGTAACTCTAGTTTCACTTGCTAACAAAACCATGCAGACAAAAGAAGCGCTTGGCTACATTGCAGTGCAAGTTGCTGGCGCGATTACTGGCGCGTTAGTTGCTAATGCCATGTTCGATTTGGTAGTTATTCAGATTTCGCAGAAGGACCGCGCTACAACTGGCAAGTTAATTGGTGAAGTAATTGCAACTGCTGGTTTGATTATTGTGATTGGTGTTCTAATCGACCGCGCCCAGACAAGTTTGATTCCAGTTGTTGTAGCTGGCTGGATTGGATCGGCTTACTTCTTTACTTCTTCTACTTCTTTTGCAAACCCGGCAATTACAATCGGCCGAGTTTTTTCAGACACGTTCGCTGGAATTGCGCCGAGTTCAGTATTGCCATTTATCGTTGCGCAATTAATTGGCGCTGCCCTTGGAATGTTTGTCGTTAAGTCGATTGCAAAAGTTAAATAACTTTTAGTTTTAGCGAAGCGTTGCGCCGAAAGACTTGCCGGCTGCGTCAACGCCAGCCTGGCGAGCGGCAGCGACTTCTTCGGCAGCCAGAGTGCGATCTTGGGCGCGGAAGCGAAGCGCAAACGCCAAGGACTTATGTCCTTCTGGAACTTGCGCACCTTCGTAAACATCGAACAATCGAATGTCTTCAAGAAGTTCGCCAGCGGCGTCGCGGACAACATTTAAAACATCAGTTGCGGCAACATTTGTATTAACAACCAGCGCGATGTCTTCCTTAGCAACTGGGAAAGTCCAGATAGCCGGAGCAGATGCAACAACATTTGCAGCATCCAGCAGTACTGAAAGATTTAGCTCAAGAGCTACGGCACGTTTTGGTAGACCTAGGTTTTCCAGAGCCTTAGGAGCAAGTTCGCCGGCGTAACCAATTAGTTCGCCATTAATCGAAAGCGCAGCACATCGACCTGGATGCCATGGCGCGTTTTCACCAGTAGCAACATCAATCTGAACACCAAGTTCAATTCCAAGTGTCAACGCGATATCAATCGCATCACTCCAGCTCGCAGGAGTTGGCTTTGCACCAAGCGCGGTTGGCTTGAACGCACCAGTAAGCACAACGCCCAAGTGAAGTGGTTGTTCTGGTAGCAGTGCTTCTAACGCAGCAATTTCAGCGGCAGTTGGGCGCGCAAGCACAGAAGGTCGTGGTGGGTTTGTAACACCGGTTGCACTTTGTTCAGCTGACAGCAGACTCACGGAAGAAATTTCAAACAATGCAACATCAGTAAAGCCGCGAGATATGTTTCGAGCGAGCGCACCGGCTAATCCTGGCAACAACGTAGTGCGCATAAGTGGTTGTTCATCAGACAATGCGTTTGCTAGGTGCACGGCATGACGACGGGAGTCATTTGCTGGCAGTCCAAGGGCATCAAATTCAGCAACTCCCACGAATGGATAGTTACGAACTTCAACTAAG
>RGDC01000185.1 GCA_009918005.1 Actinomycetota bacterium | reverse complement strand
TTGCTATGACGTCATTGCTAGCACTGACTTTAACTGGCTGTTCAGGCAGTAAAAATTCCTCAACACCAATGCCATCATCTAGCGTTGCTGGACCATCTGCTTGGACCCCAGAACAAAAGAAATACTTGGATGCGATTAATGGCGCAGATTTAGCCTCCAGCATCTTCCTTTCCGCCAGCAATTACATTGAAATTGGCAACACCGTATGTAACGGTCTAAAACAAGACATGCCGCTAGAAGATATTTTGAGCGCACTTGCGGCATCAGCCAAGCAAAACGGTTTGAATGAAAATCAGCGTAACGATTTCACATTGTTTACTTCAGCTGCAGCCGTATCGTTCTTATGCGTGGATCAAAAAGAAAAATACATTCTTAAAAAGTAACTCAGGCCATTTTGATAAATGTCCAAATTGTCCTAGGGATACCCCCAGTTTTTGATTAACAACATGTATTTTCTAGAAGTTTAGGTTCTCACTCCGCTACAAATTAAACATGAATTTGTTTAGGGCGAGTGCTGTTCACTTCAAGACACTGAGTATTTCCATGGTGATTGCGTTATCACTAGTGATTGTTGCTGGAAACGTTACCGCTAGTCGTTCGAGTGGGACAGCTATTACAACTTGCTACAACAAGAAGACCGGGGATTTGCGCTACCTGATAAAGGGAAAATGTAAGTCGACGGAGCGCACCTTAAGTATTGGTCAAAGTGGTGCGCAAGGTCCTGCTGGAGCGGTGGGAGCTAGTGGTGCTCCGGGAGCACAAGGTCCTGCTGGTCCAACTGGAGCACCTGGACCTACGGGATCACCAGGCCCAACTGGAGCACCTGGCACAACTGGCGTTACTCAAGGAGTCTCGGGACAAGACATTTGGGCTTCTGCGTCAATCGGAGGATCAATTGTTACTGGACTTCGGATTGGTGCAAGCCCTGTTGGAACGCTTGAGCGAAGCGACGACTCACTGGACCTGACTACATCTAAGTGGGTGCAAGCAACGGCCACTGTTCAAATTGCAGGCCCTGAAAATGTTGACACCGATATTGATGCAGGCGCAGTTCAGTGCATGATCAAGCGTGCGCCGGCAGCAAGCTCTGAAAACTCATTCAGTTCGTTTGCATCTTCCTACACATCCGTAGTTGAACCAACTGTTTCGGCAAGATATTACGGTGTAGTCACAGTTACCGGTGGCATGCAGTTAACTGCGGGAAGCTGGGACTTCCTCGTGGATTGCGTAAACGCTGGAAACCTTCCCCTTAGTTACCGTGCAGTTTCGTTAAACGTATTGACCGTAGGTTAGAAGACAAAAAAGTAGCGCTGCCGGACCAAGTTCCAGTAGCGCTTCTTTTTATTTACGGCTGCGAAACCGAAGTTTGTTTCTTAAACATGATTAGATCTTTCGCAAAACCGATACGACTTTGCCCATGATGGTTGCATGATCGCCAGC
>RGDC01000184.1 GCA_009918005.1 Actinomycetota bacterium | reverse complement strand
TTGGCCGAGCACATGGCGTGCGCGGCGACCTTTTCGTTGAACCAATGACAGATGAACCAGATCATCGCTTTGCAGATGGAACGGTTCTTATGACTTCTGATAACACGACGCTCACTGTCGCCACCTCAAAGTGGCACAGTGGGCGTTTTGTTGTTCACTTTGCTGGCGTAGATGATCGCAATGCGGCTGAAGCATTGCGTGGCCAGACTTTAACAATCGAAGTTGATCCAGCTGAGTTACCCGAAGATCCAGATGAGTTTTATGACCATCAACTGGTTGGACTAAAAGTAGCGCTCAAAGATGGTTCGCTAATTGGAGTTATTGGTGAAGTGATTCACTTGCCGAGTCAAGATCTGCTTTCAGTCAAGCGCGAAGGTGACACCGAAGTCTTGATTCCGTTTGTAATGGAATTTGTACCTGAAATTGATTTGGATTCAAAGACGGTAACTATTACTCCGCCACCAGGTTTGCTTAACGAATTAGATGCAATCGTCGTCCGGGATGAGGAAGTCTGATGCTGAAGTTCGATGTCATCACAGTTTTTCCTGATTACTTAAAGCCGCTACAACTTTCCTTGATGGGTAAAGCGATCGAAGATGGATTACTTTCAGTAAACGTTAAAGACTTACGTGATTACACATCCGACAAACATCAGACTGTTGACGACTCACCCTATGGTGGTGGACCGGGAATGGTTATGAAGCCAGAACCGTGGGGAGATGCCCTGGATGAATTCACAACCGCTGAAACCATTTTGATAATCCCAACACCATCGGGAAAGTCATTTACTCAGTCCTTGGCAACCGAGCTATCTACTGCAAAACACATTGTCTTTGCTTGCGGTCGTTACGAAGGAATCGACTCTCGAGTTGCTGAGCATTACAAAACAAAGATCCGCGTCGATGAAGTTTCAGTTGGCGATTACGTTCTAGCGGGCGGGGAAGTTGCTGTGCTGGTAATGGTTGAAGCGATAGCCCGATTAGTTCCTGGCGTACTTGGAAATCAAGAGAGCTTTGCCGACGATTCGTTTGCGGTTGGTGCAATGGAAAATTTGCTTGAAGGTCCGGTGTACACCAGGCCACCAGTTTGGCGTGATCTTGAAGTTCCACAGATTTTGACATCCGGAGATCATGCAAAGATCTCAGCTTGGAAACTTGAACAGGCTAAATTACGAACCGCGGAGAATCGCCCTGATCTTTTGACGTAACGATCTAATTGAGTAACTCCACCATTGGGTCGCCATAAATGTATTCGTTCAATACGTAATTGATCTCTGGCATGGAAAGCGCTTCCGTGTAAGCGGTGTTCATGTAGAACTTTGAAAAATCTGAATTCTCAATAGCTTTCTTTGCACGGGGATGTTTGAAGTTCAAATACATCTGAGTGGTTACTTTCCGGCGCTCAAAGTCTGTAGTTAATTTTCCACAGTTGTAACCAAAC
>RGDC01000183.1 GCA_009918005.1 Actinomycetota bacterium | reverse complement strand
ACAAGATCGCCATACTCGCCAGTTGCAGCATTGATGCCTTGACCTTGACCAAGTTCGCGAACGCGGTCAACAACTACGTAACCTTCTAGTCCAGCGTTCTCAGCAATCCAACGAAGTGGCTCTACGACGCCACGACGAACGATCTGAACACCAATTGCTTGATCGCCAGTTAGTCCTAGGTCGCCATTAAGAACTGCAGAAGCGTGAATCAAAGCTGAGCCACCGCCAGAGACGATACCTTCTTCGATTGCAGCGCGTGTTGCAGATACTGCGTCCTCGATGCGGTGCTTCTTTTCTTTAAGTTCAACTTCAGTGTGTGCGCCAACCTTGATTACGCATACGCCACCAGAAAGCTTTGCCAATCGCTCGGAAAGCTTTTCCTTATCCCAATCAGAATCTGAGTTTTCAATCTCACGCTTGATCTGACCAACACGATCATTAACAGCTGCAGCATCGCCGCCGCCGTCAACGATGGTTGTGTTGTCCTTGGTTGCAACAACACGACGGGCACTACCCAAAACTTCCAAGCCAACCTGATCAATCTTTAGACCAATATCTGCAGAGATGACCTGAGCGCCAGTAAGAATTGCGATGTCTTCCAAGATTGCCTTACGGCGATCTCCGAATGCTGGTGCCTTGATTGCAACGCTTGGGAATGTTCCGCGGATGCGGTTAACCACAAGTGTGGAAAGCGCTTCACCATCAACATCTTCAGCGATGATTACAAGTGGCTTGCTCGCTGCAGAAACCTTTTCCAAAATTGGCAGAAGCTCGGCAACGCTAGAAATCTTTCCCTGCACCAAAAGGATCTCTGGGTTTTCGATTACGGCTTCCATGCGATCTGCATCAGTTACGAAGTAAGGCGAGATGTAGCCCTTGTCGAACTGCATACCTTCAGTGAATTCCAATTCCATTGCAGTGGTGCTGGATTCTTCAACTGAGATAACGCCATCTTTGCCAACCTTGTCGAAGGCTTCAGCGATCATGTCGCCAATTACCTTGTCGCGGGAGCTGATTGCGCCAACCTGCGAGATGCCTTCTTTGCCGTCGACTGGGCGAGCTTGCTTTAGAAGTTCTTCCTTCATCGCAACTACTGCAGCTTCGATGCCGCGCTTAAGTTCTACTGGCGCGCCACCTGCAGCAACAACCTTTAGGCCTTCGCGGACGAATGCCTGGGCAAGCACAGTTGCTGTCGTGGTTCCGTCACCGGCAACATCGTTGGTCTTAGTAGCAACTTCTTTGGCTAGTTGAGCACCAAGGTTTTCGTATGAGTCTTCAAGTTCAATTTCGCGGGCAATGGTTACGCCATCGTTAGTGATTGTTGGTGCGCCCCAAGCTTTGCTAATGACTACGTTGCGGCCCTTTGGTCCAAGGGTTACCTTTACTGCATCAGCAAGGGCATTAACACCACGCTCTAATGCGCGACGAGCATCTTCGTCGAATTCAACGGTC
>RGDC01000182.1 GCA_009918005.1 Actinomycetota bacterium | reverse complement strand
ATGGCAGTTATCGGATTCTTGCTTGGTATAGGTCAACCATTGACTATGTCAATTGTTTCGAAGAAGACGCCTATCGAAGAACGAGCGATGGCAATCTCAATCCGACTCTTTGGTAATCGACTCGGACAATTTCTTGTACCACTCGGTGCCGGCGCGCTTGCTGCACCATTTGGTGGTGGCGCAGTTTTCGTGGGACTTGCAGCACTGATTGCTTCTGCCGGCGTTGTGTCGGTCGCCAAACTTTCGGGAGAAACAGACTAATTTCGGGTGGAATATCCCCACGCCAAGGTTGTGGCGATGATGACCCAGATTTGGTAAGGAATTAATAAGGCACCAATCAAGATGGAAGCTTTGAAAGTTAGATACAAAACCGGAATCGTTAACAACGCTGCAATACCTAGAGCAATGGCAGCGACGCCAAGATTATGCGGAACATAAAATTGGTAGGCCCATACAAGGGCGGATATAACACTGGCACCAAAGAAAGCTAACCAGGTAGTTGTTTGGGTGCGATTTAATAATTGGGCTACATTAAATGAAGCAATGCCAAGCATTACGAAGTTGTAAGGCCAGATCAGACCAAATACAAAATCAGGTGGTTGCCAAGGCGGCTGATTGAGCGATGAGTACCAACCGGGGGCATTTGAAACCCATATTCCCGAACCATGAGAAAACAGTAGCCAATACTTCACTAACCTAACCCTGTGGCTCGCAACATCATCAATATCGAAGGCGTTTCAAAAGCCTTTGATATTCGCCCACTTTTAGTGGATGTCTCACTTGGGATTTCTGAAGGCGAGCGAATCGGAATCGTGGGGCGTAACGGTGGTGGCAAGTCCACACTTTTGAAGATTCTTGCTGGCCAAGAAGCGCCGGATGAAGGCCGCGTAACTCGAGCAAATTGGGCTCGACTTGGAATGCTCAATCAAGTTGATACTGCCGAAGCTGGCGCCACAGTTCGTGATGTCGTGATTGGAAGCAAGAAGACTCATGAATGGGCTAGTGATGCTGGCGTGCGCGAGATTCTTGCCGGTTTATTTGGTGGCTACAACAGTGAGTTAATGGATCGGCCATTTGGTTCTTTATCGGGCGGCGAGAAACGTCGAGTCGGAATTGCAAAATTATTGATCGAACCGCTTGACATCATCCTGCTTGATGAACCGACTAATCATCTTGATGTGGAAGGTGTGGCATGGCTTGCAACTCATATTCGAAAACGACGAGAGCTTGCAGTTGTTGTAATCACCCACGATCGATGGTTCTTAGATGAAGTTTCAGATCAGATGTGGGAAGTAGTGGATGGAAAAGTTGAATCCTACGAGGGCGGATATTCGGCCTATGTGCTTGCAAAAGCTGAACGAGCTCGCCAACAAGCATCAGAAGATGCTCGGAAGAATAATCTGATTCGTAAAGAACTTGCGTGGTTACGTCGCGGCGCACCAGCACGTACCTCAAAACCAAAGTTTCGAG
>RGDC01000181.1 GCA_009918005.1 Actinomycetota bacterium | reverse complement strand
GCAAAGGGAACTTCCAGTGAGTTGCCAATCGCTCAGATTTTCCGTGACATCAGACCGTTTCGAATTTACGATGGACCATCAGAAGTTCATCGTTGGTCAATCTCGCGTCGTTCAGTTCGCCATTCACAGGCAGGTAAGTTGCCTGGAGATTGGGCGTGACGAACGAAATCTCGGATCCGCCAGGGCTGCGATTAACGCCACTCGCGGAATGGATGCGCGACAACGTATCTGACTTTGACGCAAGTGGTCCGATTAAAGCCACATTGCTTGCAGGTGGACGATCAAATGTTTCCTATCGAATCACCGATGCTCATGAATCGAGTTGGGTGCTAAGAAGACCGCCACTCGGGCACATCATGCCGTCAGCACATGACATGGGGCGCGAATTCAATGTGCTCTCAGGGTTGAATTCAGTTTCGTTTCCCACACCCACAACTCGTGGATATTGCGAAGATGAAACCGTCATTGGCGCAAAATTCATGTTGATGGATTTCGTGGATGGTCGCGTAATTGAATCTGAAAAGACTGCCGCATCTCTAAGTTCCCACCAGGCGAGCGAGATCTCTCAGGAACTCGTAGATACTTTGGCGAGACTGCACGGCGTAGATCCGATTGCTGCCGGCCTTGATCAACTTGGTCGGCCAGCTGGTTACCTGCAACGACAAGTAAAGCGTTGGGGTGAGCAATGGCAGATTACTAAAACTCGCGAGTTGCCTGAAATTGACGCCTTGCACACCTGGCTGCAAAAAGCGATCTCAAAAGTTCCAGAATCACTACCCTCGTCAATCGTTCATGGTGATTACCGAATCGACAATGTGATTCTCGATGCTGAACAAAGCAAGATTGTTGCAGTTCTCGATTGGGAAATGTCGACACTCGGAGACCCAATTTCGGACTTAGCAATATCGCTGGTCTATTGGAGCCAAACGACTGATACTTTGCGCAAGAAGATTCCCGTGGCCGAAGATGTTACAAGTGGTCCAGGTTTCTGGTCGCGACAACAAGTTTTGGATCGCTATGTGTCCCAAACTGAATTAGACATTTCTCACTTAGACGAATGTGTGGCACTTGCTTGCTTTAAGTTAGCGGTAATTATGGAGTCAATCCACCACCGAAATTTAAGCGGCCAACAACTTGGTGCGGCTTCTGGTGCTCACAGCACAATGGGTGAAGCCGCTGTGGCATTAACTGAGCTCGGCCTAGCGGTCACTACAAGTGGAGCAATTCCAGCGTTAAACAGTTAGCCCATCACAGTGCCAGAAGAATTTTCATTCAAGGCACGTTTACGTGAAAAAGTTCCCAGATTAATGTTTTGCTTTGTATGTTCGGTTCGATAAACAACTGGATCTGAATCATGATCATGGCCGCGTTCAACAGCAGTAATCAATTCGGCCATTAATCTTCCCGATGTCGGTGCGTTCTTAAATTGGTTTCCACTACTGCCAATTGCCATGTAGTACCCAGGCAACTCACTCTTGTCATAAATCGGAG
>RGDC01000019.1 GCA_009918005.1 Actinomycetota bacterium | reverse complement strand
GTTGCGGCATTTATTGATGGTGTAACTGCAGCCGGAGTAGATGTTGTGAACATCGGGTTGTGTTCAACGGATGGCCTGTATTTCGCGTCCGGTCGATTAGATATCCCTGGCGCAATGTTTACCGCAAGTCATAACCCAGCTGAGTACAACGGCATCAAACTATGTCGCGCAGGAGCTGCCCCAGTTGGACAAGATTCTGGACTATCAAAAATCCGCGAAATGTTGGAAAGTGAAAACTTGCCAAAGTATGACGGCCCGTATGGTTCATCATCAGCACAAGACATGTTGGCGGATTACGCACAATATTTGCGCGAACTTGTTCCGCTTGATCATTCCCGACTACTAAAAGTAGTTATTGATACCGGCAATGGCATGGGCGGCTTCACAGTTCCGGCAGTTTTGGGTGCTAACATTTTGCCGGCGCTGCCACTTGAAATTGATCCAATGTATTTTGAACTCGATGGCACCTTTCCAAATCATGAAGCCAATCCAATTGATCCGGAAAATCTCCGGGATTTGCAAAAACGAGTACTCGAAGTTGGTGCAGACATTGGATTAGCCTTTGATGGCGATGCGGATCGCTGTTTTGTTGTTGATGAAAAGGGTGGAATTGTCGATCCTTCGACTCTGACTGCCTTGATTGCCACTCGAGAATTAGCAAAAGCTCCAGGTTCAACGATCATTCACAACTTGATAACTTCACGGGCTTTACCTGAAATTGTGATTGAAAACGGTGGCACTCCAGTGCGCACTCGCGTTGGCCATTCATTTATAAAAGCGACTATGGCTGAGACTGGCGCAATATTTGGTGGTGAACATTCGGGACACTTTTATTTCCGTGATTTCTGGAAAGCTGACTCAGGAATGTTGGCGGCTATGCATGCCTTAGCTGCTCTCGGCGAGACCTCAGAGTCAACAACATTGAGTGACTTACTAAAGCCTTACTTGCGTTACGTAATGAGTGGCGAGATAAACACTAAAGTCTTAGATGCGAAAGCTGTGATCGTGCGAATCAAAGAAACGGCGATCAAGCAGGGAAGCGAAATCGATGAGCTCGACGGCCTGACAGTTTCTGGCGATGGTTGGTGGTTCAACGTTCGCTCGAGCAATACCGAGCCGCTACTTCGATTAAATGTTGAAGCTAAAGATGTGCAAAATATGGAAACCGTTCGGGACTCCGTTTTGTCAATGATGGTCGGGTAGTCTTTATTCTATGATTGATGACCTGTTGCTAGATGACATCGGTGGTTTGTCAGCTGGTGACCCAGCGAACATGTTGGCCGCAGTTGCCAGTTCCGGAGCTCAAATGCGGGAAGCGGTTTCCGATATCGATCGTGCCAAGATTGCTGATGTTACCAAAGGCGAACAGCCTCGAAATATTCTGATTGCAGGATTAGGTGGTTCTGGCGTTGGTGGAGACGTATTGCGGGCAGTCATTGGCCAGTCAACACCTGTACCGATTGTTAGTGAACGAAGTCACAGCCTGCCCGGCTGGGTTGGACCGATGGATGTCGTCATTGGAGTTTCCTGTTCAGGTATGACTGAGGAAACCCTCAGTACAACTGCCGAAGCTGGTCGTCGCGGTGCTCGGGTTATCACAATCGGTGCGGGTGGCAGCGACTTAGAAAAACTTTCTGAATCAATCAGTGGTGCAGTTCATTTTGCAATCGATGCCAAGGGACGTAGCCCACGAGCATCACTTTGGACGCATGCGACACCGTTGTTGATGGTTGCCAATGCTCTCGGAATTGCACACATCGACGAAAAAGAATTTGAAATTGCAGCAGACTTGATGGACGAGTTAAGTGTGGCAAATGGACCGTCAGTGCCACTAGGTGAAAACCCTGCCAAAGCTCTTGCGCTTTCCTGCGCGGAATCACTTCCAATGGTTTGGGGTACTGGAATGATTGGGGCCACTGCTGCTGGCAGATTCATGGCTCAGTTAGCCGAGAACGCAAAAATTCCTTCTTCACACGGCGAACTACCAGAAGTTGGCCACAATCAGATTGTCACTTTCGATGGTGTACTTGCTGGGGCTGCGCCAGCGCGCGATATTTTCCGCGATGATGACGGTGTGATCGATCGCCGCACACACCTATACATCTTGCGCGACACCAACGAACATCCAGCAGTTGAAAAGCGAATTGGCATTGTGAGCCAAATTGCCTCAGATCGAAATGTTCCCGTGACTTTGATTCAAGCCCGAGACGGTCACCCTATTAGTCGTTTGGCTTCATTAATTATTCCAACGGACTGGGCCAGTGTTTATGCTGGTCTAGCCTTAGGCATTGACCCATCACAGATCAGCACTATCAACCAGCTCAAAGCTGGCCTAGCAAACTAAGTTAATTTTCTAATTTAAGGAATCGCAAATGAGTACCGAAGGTGGTACGAAAGCAGTAGTTGCTGCATTGTTAGCAAACACCGGAATTGCCATTAGCAAATTTGTGGCATTTGCAATCACTGGATCGACATCGATGTTGTCGGAAGCAATTCACTCGGTTGCTGATTCCTTAAATCAAGTTCTGCTTCTCGTTGGTGGGAAGCGCTCACGTCGTGTTGCTGATGACCATTATCAATTTGGGTATGGCCGGGTTCGTTATATCTACGGATTCATGGTTGCGATTGTGCTATTTATGGTTGGCGGTATCTATTCGCTCTATGAAGGCTGGCACAAATGGAGTCACCCCGAACCAGTTACTGACTATTGGATCGCCATAGGTGTCCTAACAATTGCAATTATTTTGGAAACACTTTCTTTTCGCACGGCAATCATTGAAGCGAATAAAGTTCGTGGAAAACGATCGTTTGCAAAATTTGTTCGGGATGCTCGCCAGCCTGAGTTACCAGTTATTTTGCTGGAAGATTTTGGCGCACTAATTGGTTTGGTATTTGCACTAATTGGTGTTGGTGCCGCTGTTGTTACCGGCGATGGCCGATGGGACGGCATGGGCGCGATGGCAATTGGTTCACTGCTGATTGCGATTGCTGTGATTTTGGTGCGCGAGATGGCTGGGATGTTGATTGGTGAAGGGGCACTTCCCGAAGAACATGCCGCAGTTAAGGACGCGCTGGAATCTGCCCCACTTGTCGAACGCGTAATTCATTTGCGGACTTTGCATGTTGGTCCAGACGCCTTATTAGTTGGCGCCAAAATCGCAATCACCCAATTCCAAACTGCAGAAGATATAGCTAGAGGAATTGATGAAGCTGAACGGCTGTTGCGAATTGAAGTACCAAGTGCGAAGTATGTCTTCCTTGAGCCGGACCTGGACCGGAGCAAATAGCGATACAGCCGTTGGCGCCAATCTCATTGGCCCGAGCCAGTTCGGCCATAGATACGGAGTTATGACACAATAGACCTACCGCTAGCCATCGAAGCCTCGTGACGTTGCGGACACAATGTCCCAGATTCCAAGAACTTTTTCACGAGGAGTACCACCATGGCTTTAGGCCCAAATGACTATAAAGTTGCCGACCTTTCGCTTGCCGAATTCGGTCGCAATGAAATTCGCCTAGCTGAGAACGAAATGCCTGGCCTAATGGCGATGCGCGATGAATTCGGAGCTTCCAAGCCACTTAAGGGTGCCCGCATCATGGGTTCACTTCACATGACAATCCAAACTGCAGTCTTGATTGAAACTTTGGTAGAACTTGGCGCCGATGTGCGCTGGGTTTCTTGCAACATTTTCTCAACTCAGGATCACGCAGCTGCAGCTGTTGTAGTTGGGCCAAATGGAACCGTCGATGCACCGACTGGTGTTCCGGTTTACGCCTGGAAAGAAGAAAGCCTAGAAGAGTACTGGTGGTGCACGGAACAAGCACTTCGTTGGCCAGGACAAACCGGACCAAACATGATTCTTGATGACGGTGGCGACGCCACAATGTTGATCCACAAGGGAACTGAATTTGAAAAGGCTGGCTTTGTTCCAGATCCTGCCGGCGCAGACTCCGAAGAGTACGGCGTAGTCCTTTCGCTATTGCAACGTTCACTTGGTGAAGATCCAAAGCGTTGGACCACTGTTGGTTCCGAGATCATGGGTGTAACCGAAGAAACTACAACTGGTGTACTTCGTCTGTATGACATGTTCCGCGAAGGAACACTTATGTTCCCAGCGATCAATGTCAATGACTCGGTCACAAAGTCCAAGTTCGACAACAAGTACGGCACTCGCCACAGTTTGATCGATGGTATCAACCGGGCAACTGACACCCTTATGGGTGGCAAGGTTGCAGTTGTATGTGGTTACGGTGACGTCGGCAAGGGTTCAGCTGAATCACTTCGTGGCCAAGGCGCGCGCGTAATTGTTACTGAAATTGATCCAATTTGTGCACTTCAGGCAGCAATGGACGGATACCAAGTCTTGCCAATTGAAGACGTTATTGATTCGGCCGATATCTTTATCACCGCAACTGGTAACAAGGACGTAATTAGCGTTGAGCATATGTCCCAGATGAAGCACCAAGCAATTGTTGGCAACATCGGTCACTTCGATAATGAAATCGACATTGCCGGTTTGCAGCAGTACCCAGGCATCAAGCGTCGCAACATCAAACCACAGGTTGACGAGTGGATCTTCCCAGACGGTCACAGCATCATCATGCTGTCTGAGGGTCGGTTGCTTAACCTTGGCAACGCAACTGGTCACCCATCGTTTGTAATGAGTAACTCGTTCACAAACCAGGTACTAGCTCAGATTGAACTGTTCACCAAGATCGACGAATACGAATTGGGCGTGCACGTTTTACCTAAGCACCTAGACGAAAAGGTGGCTCGCTTGCATCTTGACGCTCTGGGCGTGAAGTTGACTGAACTTTCCAAGACACAAGCTGACTACCTCGGCGTGGATGTCAACGGACCTTACAAGTCAGACCTATACCGTTACTAGGAATGAATCCTTTAACTCCATCCGATGGCGCTTCCGGTTTTCCGGGGGCGCCATGGGCTTTTAGGCGAGCGATTGCTCGAGGTGAAGAACTAAAAATTCCAACCTGGGGAATGGGCGATGCGGTTATCTCGTTGGTGGGGGCAATCGGCCTAAGTCTGATAGTCAGTTTGGCTTTGATGTCGCAGAAAATTGATCCTGAAAATGGTTGGGGATTAATTGTGGCATTTAGTTCGCCGTGGTTATTGCTGGCAGGTTGGCCAATCATCGCGACAATCTTTAAAGGTAATGGACCAAAACTAGATTTAGGTTTAATCGCTCCACGCAGACACCTGCGTCTGGGATTCGCGGCCGGTATCGGATCCTTAGCCGCGGCAAGTTTGATCGCGTTGATAGTAACTCGATTTATCGGGCCGGTAAGTTCTACTGCTGGTGATATCGGAGTAAATCAAACCGGATTAGTTTTAGTTATTTTTGTTTTGCTGGCTTTGTTTGGTGCACCAATTGTTGAAGAGATTGCGTTTCGTGGTTTACTTTATGGCGCACTAGCAAAAGCACATATAAACGAGTACTTGGTAGTTGGCATCACGGCAATTGTTTTTGCGCTATTTCACTTTGAACCGAAACGGTTTGTGATCTTGTTTGCAATCGGCATGATTTTAGGTGAAGTCCGCCGACGCACTGGCAGTACGAGCGCTGCAATGGTTACCCACGTTGTGAATAATGCGCCAGCCGCAATCTATATCTTGGTAACCGCATTACGTAATTAGGCCTAGTTCTTGCAAAGATTGGCTGAACTCTAGCGAGTCAAAAAGCCAACTAGGCTTATGACAGTGAGCACCCCTCGAGTTGGCGTTATTGGCGGTGGCCAACTTGCCCGCATGATGCAGCCAGCAGCTATCAATCTAGGAATTCACCTTCGCGTAATTTCGACAAGCGCTACTGATAGTGCAGCTCAAGTTATTCCCGACACGGTTGTTGGATCCCACGAAGACTGGGAAGCGCTTAAAGCTTTTGCGTTGGAATGCGATGTCATTACTTTTGATCATGAACATGTGCCAACTCAATTCTTGGAAGAACTTCAAAAACTTGGGGTAGCAGTTCGACCAGGCCCGCACGCCTTGCGTTATGCGCAAGACAAAATTGAAATGCGCACCGCACTAACTGCTGCCGGAATTCCATGTCCCAAGTGGAAAGAAATAACTTCGGAATCTGACTTAAGCGAATTTGGTGAACTTGTTGCTTGGCCGCTTATCTTAAAAACTGCTCGCGGTGGTTACGACGGTAAAGGTGTTTGGGTTGTTAGATCTTTGGCTGAAGCACTTGATGTCATTACTGAAATACATGCCGCAGGCAACCGAGTTTTGGCCGAAGAACTTGTGCCATTCACTCGCGAACTTGCTGCCCAGGTTGCCCGCAGCCCGCATGGCCAATGTGTCGCTTACCCAGTTGTGAAGTCAACACAAACTGATGGCATCTGCCATGAAGTAATTGCGCCGTGTCCTGATTTAGATCCTGAGCGCGCAGCTAAAGCGCAAGCAATGGCAATCAAGATTGCTGATTTACTGGACGTTCACGGCATGCTAGCCGTCGAGCTTTTTGATACAGGTAGCGAAATTTTGGTTAATGAACTTGCGATGCGTCCACATAACTCAGGTCACTGGTCAATGGATGGCGCAGTCACTAGTCAGTTTGAAAATCATTTGCGTGCAGTTTTGGATTGGCCACTCGGTTCACCGGCACCAACTGGACCGCAGACTGTGATGGTGAACTTGCTAGGTAAAGATTTGGGAGATCTGCAGAGCGCTTTTCGTCACATCATGGCTCGGGACCCGGGCATCAAGGTCCATTTGTATGGCAAAGAGGTACGTCCAGGTCGCAAGATTGGCCATGTAAATGCCACAGGTGGCAACATTGAAGACTTACTGCAACGCGCCTGGCATGCAGCCGACTACCTCACAGGAGTTATAGATGAGTAATGCATTAGTTGGCATCATCATGGGTAGCGATTCGGATTGGGAAACTATGGCACCAGCCACAGCGATCCTTGATGAACTTGGCATCAGCCATAAAGCCGAAGTCGTTTCCGCACATCGCATGCCTGAAGATATGGTTGCCTATGCAAAGCAAGCCGCGAGTAGTGGCATGCGAGTCATAATCGCTGGCGCAGGTGGGGCAGCACATTTGCCAGGCATGGTTGCTTCGATCACAACTTTGCCAGTCATTGGAGTTCCCGTTCCACTAACTCAGCTAGAAGGTTTGGATTCCTTGCTATCCATAGTCCAAATGCCAGCGGGTGTTCCAGTTGCAACTGTTGGAATCGGTAACGCTAAGAATGCAGGTCTATTAGCTGCGCGGATTATTGCCAGTGCAGGTGATGAATTTGGAATTTCAATATCTGCCAAGTTGGATAAGTTCCAAGTTGATATGCGCCAGAGTGCAATTGATAAAGGCGATGCACTTAAAGCGCAGCTTGCGAACCTGGCTTCCCAAGATAAGTAATTTGCCAACCAGCGTTTGACCAAAGGTCACGATCTAAAACATTTCTGCCATCGATGATGCGCTTGTTGGCAACCTTTTCGCCGATAGTTTTTGGATCTATTTCTCGATAAAGTTTCCACTCAGTTAGGTGCAAAACTAAATCAGCCCCATCGAAAACCTCTTCGACATTTTCGATTGCAGTAACAGGAAGATTGCGAGCACGTACTTGCGGCAAGGCAACCGGGTCATGCAACTGAATGTTTGCACCTGCTTTAGAAAGCGCAAGTGCTATGCCTAGAGCTGGTGAATCTCGAAGGTCATCGCTATCGGGCTTAAAAGCAGCTCCCAAGATTGTGATGGTTTTGTCATCAAGGGTTTCAAGAGTTTTGCGAGCTAATTCAACAACGTAATTCCTTCGAGATTTATTAACTTCGTCAACATTTTTAAGAAATTCAAAGTGTTCACTAAGACCAAGTTCGCTCGCTCTTGCCTGCAGGGCGCGAATATCCTTGGGTAGGCAGCCGCCACCAAAACCAATTCCGGCATTGAGAAAACGACGACCAATCCGAGTGTCGTGCCCAATTGCATCGGCCAAAGTACCGACATCAGCACCAACTTCATCAGCCAAGTATGCAAAAGCATTGATAAATGAAATTTTTGTAGCTAAGAAAGCATTCGCTGCCACTTTTACTAATTCTGCGGTTGCATAATCTGTTACAACTAGTGGAGTACTTGCGTCAAGGGCGCTGGCATAAATGTCAGTAAGTCCTGAGATATCTTCCTTGTTTTGGATTCCCAAAACGATGCGATCTGGATACAAAGTGTCTTCTACGGCGAAACCCTCTCGAAGAAATTCTGGATTCCAAACTAGATGAACACCTTTTCCAGCTGGTGAATTCGCAATCAAATATTCGGAAATCCACTTAGCTGTTCCAACTGGGACGGTTGATTTGCCAACTATCAAACATGATTTCGTTAGTAGTGGCGCTAAAGAACTAATTGCAGATTTAATCTGGGAAAGATCAGCAGCTGATGACTCTGGTAATTGTGGGGTCCCAACACAAAGAAAATGTACATCGGCTTCTGCTGCAACATCAGTCCAATCTGAAGTGAAATGGATTTTTTTAGCAGCTAAGGCTTCCTTGAGAAGTTTGGGTAAACCCGGTTCGTGGAATGGGACAATACCCGCCGCTAGCGAGGTGACTTTATCTTTATCCACATCAAGTGCCACAACATCATGACCCAAGCTAGCCATACAAGCAGCGTGTGTAACGCCTAAATATCCGGTTCCGATTACAGAGATGCGCGCCATTAGTCCAGTTTAGTTAACCGATAGCGTTATCTTGTGACGCAATGGCCAGATGTAGCAGTAGTTATGCCGGTTCTCAATGAAGAGAACTACTTAGAGGCAGCAGTTCTGGCAATTTTGTCGCAAGATTACGCCGGCCAGATTCAAGTGGTTTTAGCTCTCGGACCTTCAACTGATCGAACTGATGAAGTTGCAGGGCGCATTTGCGCAGGAGACGCACGCGTAAGTTCAGTGCAAAATCCAACAGGACGCACGCCTGAAGGCTTGAATGCAGCGTTAGCCAATACGACTCAAGAGATCGTAGTCAGAGTGGATGCCCACAGTGAACTATCTGATGGCTACATCCAATTAGCAGTTGAAACTTTGCAGCGAACTGGCGCTGACAATGTCGGCGGCATAATGGGCGCGCGGGGCGTTACTAGTTTTGAAAAAGCCGTAGCGGCTGCGGATGACTTCACCACTTGGTGTTGGATCTGCTTCTTTTCACACCGGTGGCGAAGAAGGGCCAGCTGAGACGGTTTACCTCGGAGTATTTAGACGCAGTGCACTTGAACGAGTTGGCGGTTACGATCCTGAATTCACCCGAGCTCAGGATTGGGAAATGAATCACCGAATTCGTGAGACGGGCGGCACGGTCTGGTTTAACCCAGAACTATTTGTTACGTATCGACCTCGCTCTACAGTTCGCAAACTCGCTAAACAATATTTCGAGTATGGTTCTTGGCGCCATGAAGTTATGCGTCGCCATCCGGAAACTCGCACTAGCAAATCTGCTCTGCGCTACTACGCACCGCCAGTTGCTGTTATCGGAATTATTTGTGGAACTATCGCTGCGTGCATAGGAAGCGCACTTCAATTCTTTCCACTTGGATTTTGGGGATTATTAGTACCAGTTAGTTATGTGCTGCTTACTGTATTTTCATCGCTGAGTCTGGCTAGGCGAGCACGCAGTGGGGCACTTTGGCTACCAATAGTTTTAGCAACTATGCAACTGTCCTGGGGAATCGGATTTCTCACAAGTCGTAGTAAACGAAATTAAGTAATTAGCAACCTAATTCTTTTTGCGGTTGTTTCCCTTAGTGCAAGTGGCTGCGGCGGCAGTTCTGTCAGTTGGTGTGCTGGAAGGTTGCGGGCTTGCCGATGTTGATGGCGACGCCGGTTTTTGATTAGCGCTGCCATTCTTCCAATCTGGAGCAACAAGTAGAACTATCGGAGACACCAATGTCTCGTCCAGCGTTAGTTTTGTTACGCCAATTTCTTGCGCAAGTGCTTGGGCGGCAGCTAGATTTTTAGATTTGTAAAGAATTTCCGAAGCCGTTATACGCTGCGTTGAATTTCCTACCTTTACAACGTCGTAACCCATTGCTTTCAGTTCAGTACCGGCAGTACTAGCAAGTCCAACGGTACTTGTGGCGTTAAGTACGGAGAATGAAATGTCCTTAGGGGCAATGGAAGTGGCACCAGGTGTTGTAGTCGATTGATTCGTCGGTGTTGCAGAAGGACTTGGCGCAACTGGTGGCCATGGTTGATCCATTCGAAGCGCTGTCCATAACTTTAGTGAACCAAGAGAAAGTGCAAAATTTTGCAGCGCAGATATAGATGCGAATTCTGTATTGGTAGTAATTGAAGAAGTCACAGCACTTAATACTCGGTAGATCATTCCTGGATTTGTAAGTAATCCCTTATCTGTCATCCCTCGGATCATAGATCCAATAAATTCTTGCTGTCGAGTAATGCGGCTTAAGTCGCTACCGTCACCTAGCGATTCGCGAGCACGAACGAATGCTAAAGCTTGCTCGCCAGAAATCGTGCTGTATCCAGCGGGCAGATCTAAGCCAGATCCACCTATGCCAGGAATGACTGGATCGTAAGCGGGCGATGTTAAGCAAACCTCAACACCACCAAGTGCATCAACAACTTTTTTGAATGCCGCGAAATCAACAACAACAAAGTTATTAATTCTAACTTTTGTAAGTTTTTCTACAGTCTTGACGGTACAGATCGGACCACCAATTGAAAACGCAGCATTAAATTTGGATTTATACGGTTGAGAATTATTTCCGTTCAACATTTTGCAACCTGCTAATTCAACGAAGCTGTCGCGAGGGATTGAAACAACAGTTGCGGCTTCACGTCCTTGATACACGTGAACTAGCAAAGTAGTGTCCGAACGTGCGCCTTCAACATTTCCGTAAGATCCATTTGATCCTGCTCGGGAATCTGAACCCATAATTAATATGTTTGTCGAGCTGGTTTCGTTCTGAGCAACAGTTTCAGGGCGGCCTTGAGCGTTTAAGTCACTGGTATCTATACCAATAATGTTTTTCCCAAGGCCATTAATGGCATAAACCGCACCACCACCGAGTGCCGTAGCGATCAGAATAAAAATAGAAATTCCAGCTGTAGCCCTGCGCAGCCAAGGATTTGATTGAGATTCTGTGTCAGGAGCCCGATGCTTACCCATGTCCTGACACCTCCTATGCCTTGTTGTGGCACCAGCAATAATCTGGTGCTGCGCCTATTTCAGGCACCTAACGATCGTACGTCATGTTTATGGATCCTGGTTTTGGCTATTTCTCTGGTTTTCCAGGGCAATATGTGGCAAACACAGCTTAACTCTTATGTGGCAGATGAGGCCAATGTGATCAGTTCTCTGGGAGACTGAGTTTATGCTTCCCCGCAAAAAATACCTCCGTGTGTTATGCCTGCTATCGGCTGCCAGTTTCGGGGCAAGCTCACTCGTTTCGGCTCCAGCCCAGGCGATTACTCATTACACACCGCCGGTAACGGTGCAAGTAATTACCCCAAAATTTGTAACTAAATCCAGTTCAGTTTCATTAAAAGCCGTTCAAGTTTTGTCTCCTACTGTCTCCAAACCTTTTTCAGTCGTGGGGTTAACTTGGTTGGGCGCCTTGCCAGAAGGCACGATCTTTAAAGCCAGAGTTCGCGAGGCTGGCAAGTGGTCAAGTTGGAACGAGATTCCCTTTAGTGACCACCACGGTGTTGATGCAACAAGCTTGGAAGCGAGTGGAACCCGAAATGGAACTGATCCATTTATGACCGCAGTAGCTGATGCAGTTGAAGTCATCATGACGAATAAATCGGGATTGGCGCCAAAGGACTTGAAAGTTGAGTTAATCGGTTCACAAGAAACTAAACAGGATCGTGCGCTCCTTGCAAATGTCCGGAATGTGGATGCGACGGCAAATCTAAGTGCTGCTGCAGTAACACCTGCTGGAGGTGTAGTTCCGCGTCCCAACATTGTTTCGCGCGCGCAATGGGGAGCTGATGAAACCTGGCGAGATCCAGTTCCAAGAATGGGCACAAAGATTGTTGCGGGATTTGTTCATCACACGGCATCAACCAATAATTACTCGCCAGAGCAAGCACCTGCACAAATGCGCGCACTTTACGCCTATTACACAAAAAGTTTGAAGTATGCGGATATGGCGTACAACTTTCTAGTTGATCAATACGGCACGGTTTATGAAGGTCGCAACGCATGTACTTACGGCGACGTTAATCCTTGTGATGGACCCTCGTTGCCCGTCATCGGAGCACATACCGCTGGTTTGAATTCAAATACGTTCGCAATCTCAGCAATTGGTAACTACGACACTCAGGCACCGACTAATCCAGCTGCGCTAGTGGAATCAATTGCATCATTAATGGCATGGAAAATAGCACCATACGGTTTGGACCCAAACGCTAACGCTTCGATGATTTCATCTGATACATCTGGACTTTCTAAGTACAGCAATGGCATGACTGCCGTAACTCCAGTTATTTCAGGACATCGTGATGTTGGAAAAACTGCATGCCCAGGTCGGTACTTGTATCCGTATCTTCCGGCTATTCGAGCGCGCGCCACAGAGTTATTGCTACCTGTTATTCGTGACGTTTCAGTCTCTCCGTTAAATTTGGCAACCACATCTGCTGAAAAAATAAATGTTCAGGCAACCGTTCCGGCGACTGCCAAATGGTCAATTAACGTAACGAACAAAGAAACTGGGGCGTTGATTAATTCAGTATCAGGTGTTCAGCGAACAACGGGACCAATTCACTTTGCTTGGGATCGTAAAGATCAGTCAGGTAACACAATTCCAGATGGGCGTTATGCAATTTCAATTAGAGCATCCGTCCGTGATCTTTCCCTACCGGCAGTCGGCAAAGTGGTGATTCTTGCATCACCTCCGAAAATTTCAAGCAAGATGTTACTAAAACGAATTAGCCCGATTAAAACGAGTGTTTCTTGGGAAGTTATTGCCCCAGAGTATGCTCCCGCATCAAGATATCAGTTTCGAATTTCAGGTGATCGCACGCAATCTTGGTCTGAATGGCGAAATGCAGCTCAATCAAAATTTGTCACATCCAAATGGCGACACGGACAAACCTATTACGTTGAATTTCGCAGTATTAATGTTGTGGGCCCTTCAAACGTAATCCAGAAAAAGTTTGTAGTCCCCAGCTATACGCCACCAAAACCGCTTGCAGTTTCAGAAATTAGTTTCGCTACCGTCTCACCAAATTTGATAAGTGCAAGGTGGATTGGTGCTGTTAGTGATTATGAGTCAGACGGGTTCTATGTGCGCACTTCGATCAACAGCAAAAAGTGGTCACCTTGGACAAAAACCTCTGCGAAGAAAACATACACTGCGATCAAGGTAGCAACTGGAGACAAAGTACGAGTTCAAGTTAAAGAGAAAAACTTAAGTGGCTTCTCTCCGGCAGTAATAGGTCGGTTTACTGTTTCGCAATGAAAACATATTTCCAATCTCTGCAAATGTGCGTTAAAGAACGTGGTCCGACACCTTTAGTCACTTGGGTAAATGATCTTGGGCGAATTGAACTTTCTGCCGCAACATTTGCAAATGCAGTTAGTAAGGCGAGTAACTTTTTGGTCGATGGCCTGGAACTTGACGAAGGCGCAGCAGTAAATGTGGCACTAGGAAATCATTGGCAGTCAGCCGTATGGCTCGGCACTGCATTGACAGTCGGTTTAACAATTACAGATCAAGCTCCAGCACTAACTTTCGGTGTGAAATCTCAAGCGCAAACCTGGCAAGGATCGACTGAAGAATTTGTCGTAATTAGCCAAGATCCATTTGGTATGCCAGATAAAGACATTCCGGCAGGTTTCATTAATGGATCAGCTGAAGTTAGAAACTTTGGAGATTACTTTTCGCCCTCTTGGGAGGTTTCATCAGAACACCCAGCCATCCAAGTTCAATCAACAGGAATGACTTGGACTCAACTGGTCGCACGTTCATTGGAAATAGCGCAAGAGAATCACATTCAATCTGGACAAAGTTACGGAATCTACGGAATAAGTGACATAGTGACGATGGCTGCGCTGCAAATTGTTTTTCCAGTAACAAATGGAAACTCTGTAGTTTTAATCGACCAATCCAATCCTGATTTTGGGAATATCAAGAAGCAAGAAAAGCTTGACCGAATAGTGGAGCTCGGCTAATCCAAAGTTTCCGATAGTTAGGCTTAGAACATGCTAGAAGCAATTTTGTTAGTTGGTGGTCAAGGTACGCGTCTGCGCCCGTTGACATGCTTGCACCGAACACCAGATAGCCCTAGCCCGCCAAGCGGGTGTTGGACGAATCGTCATGGGCACTTCTTATCGCGCTGAAGTTTTTGAGGAACATTTCGGTCATGGTGAAAACGTTGGCGTTGAGTTGGTTTATGCAGTTGAAGATGAACCGCTAGGTACTGGTGGTGCGATTCGAAATGCTGCCGAACATTTAACTTGTGGTCCCGATGATCCGGTCGTTGTTTTCAACGGCGACGTGTTAACTGGATTAGACATCGCAGGCCTAGTGCAAAAGTGGCGAGATGCCGATGCAGATGTGGCGTTGTATTTAACGCGTGTGGCGGATCCTCGTGCTTACGGTTTAGTGCCCACCGATGTCGATGGCCGAGTTTTGGAGTTTCTCGAAAAACCAACTACCCCTGAAGAGATCGTGCCTGATCAAATCAATGCGGGTTGCTATATCTTCAAACGTTCCGTCATTGATTCAATTCCAAGTGATCGACCAGTTTCGGTTGAGCGCGAAACCTTTCCAGAGTTACTAGCTGCGGATCGAATGGTGATTGGCGTAGTTGATGATGGGTATTGGTTAGACCTTGGAACCCCGCTTGCCTTTGCAAAAGGATCAGCAGATTTAGTTCGAGGTATAGCTCCATCACCCTTACTTTTAGGAAGAACGGGTGAAGCTTTGATTGAACCAACTGCAAAAGTTGATGCCAATGCAACGGTCGATGGTGGAACTTATGTTGGGCATAACGCCGTGATCGGTGCGGGTGCTGTCGTCACAGGCAGTGTGATTTTTGCTGATGTTGAAGTTGGTAGTGGAACTCAAATCGAAAACTCAATCGTCAGCACCGAAGCAAAGATTGCAAGTGATTGCCATATCGTTGACACGGTGATTGCCGAACGAGCTCAAATTGGCGTAGGTGTAACCCTTGATCCTGGAACTTTAGTGTTCCCAGATGAAACCGTTAACTAACTTTCGGTTTCTCCCTTTTCATCCATCTCGGCCAGGTATTGCTCAAAGCTGGCAGCTAATTCGTCACCGCTGACCATGCTGCCATCTGAACCTGCAGTTAACTCGCGACGAGTTTCCATCATCGAGTCATGTTGTTGTTCCAAGGAAGCAACCACTTCGCGGTTCTCATCGATCGAGAGAATCTGCTTGTCGATGTCCGCATCCATTTCAGCAGCTGCAGTGCGCAGGGTGTCTCGTGGCAAAACTAAACCAGTGCTTAATGCGATCTGATCTAGCAAAGCCAGCGCAGCCTTTGGGTAGTCGCCACCGGATAAGTAATGCGGAACGTGAGCTGCGTAACCCATTGCAGGCAACTTTGCTTTTGTTGCTTCAAGTTCAATTAGCGCTGGCAAGCTACCCGGAATCTCAACTTGGCCAACCCATGGCTGGTGAATGCCAATTAATTCCGGATCGGATGAGTGCGCAGTGATTTCAACTGGACGGGTGTGTGGCGCAGGCCATGGAATTGCATGCATTCCTACAGTTAGACGCACGCCGTACTCGCGAATCAATTCGATAACGCTACGAACCACACTCTGCCAGCCAAGATCTGGTTCAACGCCGTGCAGTAATAAGAAGGTCTGACCTTCACCATCGGTGATTTCAGAAAGCGTGATGTGCGGCAAGTCCATCGATTCGTAGTGATCTGAATCAAAAATGGTTTTTGGACGACGACCGCGGTAATCGTAAAGTGAGTCGATGTGGAAGTAAGCAACTGGACGATTCTTCATCGTCTCCAAAATGTGTGCCACAGCCAGGCGGCCACCGCCACCTGCGTCCATGAATCCGGTCAAACCATGAATCAGGACAATCCCAGATTCCACTCCACCATCAATTTGGTCAGCAGGCGGTACGACGACTGTGTAGAGGTCGCGAGCTGGATACATTTTCACTCCTGTTGTTACTTGCCTTGCACTTCTATTGTCGCTCATTTGGAGACGATTGCAGTCCAAGATCACCAAGGGCGTAAACCTAGTTCCGTAGGCTCGAGTTCTTTGAATGCAGGGAAATCCGCTAGGATCGGGGAATTGCCGAAAGGCAAGGTAGGG
>RGDC01000180.1 GCA_009918005.1 Actinomycetota bacterium | reverse complement strand
CCTTCTTTAACAGTACAGAAGATGCGGTAGACCTTTCCGCTTTGCGCGGGGTCTGCAATATCAAGATGTTTACATTCGCACCCGTCTCTGTGGTGAATTGCCCCAAGGCGAACGAAATGGTTGCTGGAACGGAAATCGCTATCAACCGATTCCAATCACCAAAGAAGCCACGCAAGAACAAGTTCTCACCATTATTGAGCGATCAGATCTTTACCCTGGAATAAGTGCTGAGCCGGTCTCCATCAGGTTCTATCCGTCGATTGCGGGGGAGCGCGCCACCCATGTCTTGGGATATATCGGGCCGATCACTGAAGGAGACCTCAACAATGATCAAGGTAAGCGCTATTACCGAAATGAATTAATCGGCAAAGCTGGAATCGAACTTGTTTATGATGCATCGCTACGTGGCAAGCCTGGCGTAAGAACTGTGATTGTTAATCGAAAAGAGGCAGTTACAGAAGAATCTCGCAATACGCCACCAGTTCCCGGAAACCATCTCGTCTTGAACATTAACGCCAAACTCCAAGCTGCAGTCGAGCAGGAACTTAAGGGCGCAGTTTTGAGAGCAAGGAGCCTTGGTTATCGCGGTGATTCAGGCGCTGCGGTTGTGATGGATATGAAAGGAAGAGTTCTCGCAATCGCTTCCTATCCTGATTACGACTTGAATATCTGGGAGAACGGAATCACCGTCCAGCAGGCAAAGGATCTCTATAACATCAACACCGGTATTCCAGCCCTATCACGTGCAATTCAAGGCGCTTATGCTCCGGCTTCAACCTTCAAAGTCGTCTCACTTTCTGCAGCAGTTGCCGCTGGATATAGCTTGCAAGCAAAGTACAACTGCCCGGGCCAAGTTCAGATTGGAAATCGAGTATTCAAGAACTATGACAGCAATGCCGAAGGAAGAATTGATCTAACGAAAGCAATCGCTATTTCCTGCGATTCAATTTGGTATCAAATCGCCTATGACGAATGGGTCAGAGATGGCGGTTTGAAACCGAAGGACAACGTCAATGATTACTTCTTCAACACCGCAAAAGCCTATGGTGTAGGTACAAAGACCGGCATCGATCTCCCTTCTGAGCTCAGCGGTCGCTTGCCAGATCGAGACTGGAAGAAGAATTGGTACGCAGCAAACAAAGATTATTTCTGCAATTACCAAAGTAAGGCGCCAAAATCGCAGCAGACTCCTTATCTGGTCGCGCTCGCGCAAGAGAACTGTCTTGATGGTGACAAAGTTCGCGCTGGAGATATGGTCAATTTCTCTATCGGCCAAGGTGATCTCTTGCTGACACCACTTCAACTAGCCAAGATCTACACCGCAATCGCCAATGGTGGAACTCTGGTGCAACCCGAGATTGCACGTGCCATCGTTACCCCCCAAGGAAAAGTCGTAAAGGAATTCACGCCAGTTGAAAAAGGAACACTTCCAGTCGCAAAGAGCACCTTGGATTTCATCCATGGAGCGCTTCGTGCGGTTGTGACTTCTGGGACTGCTCGT
>RGDC01000179.1 GCA_009918005.1 Actinomycetota bacterium | reverse complement strand
GCCCTGAGAAAGTGATGGATGAACCGGCAGCGATAGCGCTTGCTTAGCTGCTAATTCAGTTTCTGGCAGATCCATGGTTAAACCGTAAGAAGGAAGGCGGTGATTTGGAATTGGGTAGTAGACGCCGGAACCAATGCCACGCTTGCCAATTTCTTCAGCAAATGCATCGCGATCCTGATCAACCACACGGATTGTGTACTGGTGGTAAACGTGCACGGCGCCTGGCGCAACTGGCGGAACAACAATTCCCTTTAAGTTTTCGCTCAGGAACTTTGCGTTGTCTTGACGTTGCTTGGTCCAGCCTGCAAGTTTTGTTAGTTGTACGCGACCAATTGCGGCGTGAATGTCAGTCATTCTGGTGTTGAAGCCCGCGACTTCATTTTCGTAACGCTTTTCCATACCTTGATTTCGGTAAAGCTTTACTTTGCGCGCGATGTGGTCACAAGGTGTTGTAACCATTCCGCCTTCACCTGATGTCATGTTCTTGGTTGGGTAGAAGGAAAATGAACCTGCAACTCCCCATGCACCAACTGGTACACCATGTAACGAAGCGGCATGAGCTTGGGCGGCATCTTCAAACAAAAGCAGGTTGTGACGGTTTGCTAGATCTTTGTACTTATCCATTGCAGCTGGATGTCCATATAGATGAACCGGCATGATGGCGCGGGTTCGCGGTGTGATTGCGGCTTCGGCAGCGACTGGATCCATGCAGAAGTAATCTTTTTCGATGTCAACGAATACCGGAGTTCCGCCGGCCAAAACTACTGAGTTTGCTGTTGCTGCGAATGTGAATGAGGGCACGAGAACTTCGTCGTCACTCTTAATACCAGCAGCTAAGAAAGCCATATGAAGTGCTGAGGTGCCAGAGTTCAAGGCGATGCTGTGACGGCCATCAACTAGGGCAGAGAATTCAGTTTCGAAAGCGGCAACTTCAGGTCCGCCAGCGATCATGCCAGAGCGCAATACTCGATCTACTGCTTCACGTTCTTCATCACCAATGATTGGCTTTGCGGCTGGAATCATCTCAGTCATTATGCATCCTCACGTAGTACGTCATTTTCTTCACAATATGTTTGCCCAGTCTTTGGACATTTGAACTTTCCGTTACCTAAATCTTCAAGTGGGAAACCGGCTTTACCGACCCAGCGAATCCTTCTGGCCGGAACTCCAGCCATAAGGGCAAAATCGGGAACATCTTTTGTCACAACCGCGCCGGCTGCAATCAGTGCCCAAGCTCCAATTGTAACTGGGGCAACACATACAGCCCTTGCACCAATCGAGGCACCATCTTGAATCGTTACGCCGACGGCTATCCAATCGTGTCCAGATTTGATCGAACCGTCCGGCGACACCGCACGCGGAAACTCGTCATTTGTTAAAACTGCCGCCGGGCCAATGAATACGCCATTTCCAAGTACCGCTGGTTCGTAGACAAGGGCATAGTTTTGGACTTTGCAGTTATCGCCTATTTGAACGCCAGTGCCGACGTAAGCGCCGCGGCCGATTATGCAGTTTTCACCAATAGTCGC
>RGDC01000178.1 GCA_009918005.1 Actinomycetota bacterium | reverse complement strand
TGATCCAACCCGCTTCAGGGTTAAAAATACTCGACCATGCGATGCCTGCGACCGCGCTCGAAATTGTTAGCGGCAAGAAGAACATCGCCCGGAAAACTCCGATCGCTTTAACTTTCCAATTGAGAAGGACTGCGATTAAGAAACCGCCAAAGACAGTGGGAAGTACACCGAGTGCAAGAAATTTTAATGTTCTACCAAATGCAGGAAGTAGTAGTTCATCATCAGCTAAACGGCGGTAATTTTCTAAGCCCACCCAATTAATTGGTCCGAGTATATTCCACTCGCAAAAACTTAAGAGAACTCCAGCAACAGAGGGAACCAAAATAAAAAGCGTGTACATCATTAAATTTGGTGTCACAAATAATGTGAGCCAAAATCGATCATTGCGCTTTAATTTCTTGCGCTGACCTAGTTGAATTTTGTGTTCTTTCTCAGCCGTCGCCACACCTTGCATTCTATACACCCACTTCGCGAGATAATAGATGGAGTTGATACCTCATAATGATTTGGTGGCGCTCATAAAAATGAGCGCCACCAAATTCATTTGTTACTTAAGGGGTTACGCGAGCTCTTTCTTGATAGCCGCAGTTACCTTATCTTCGGCTTTCTTAAAGGCCTTTTCTACTGAAACGTTCTTCAATAGAACTTCAGCAAGTGCATCAGCGATGACAGTATCAAGAACTGTTCCTGCTTGGCCTGGAAGTTTAGGCGCAATAAATGAATTTTTAATTGCGCGACCGAATGCATCAACGTTTGCAGGAGGTGCCGCTAGCTTGCGCCAGTCACCATTTGCGATACCTGCATCTGTTGGAGGAACGAGTGATCCGCTTGCTTGGAGTGTGTTGATTCCACCATTCTTTGTTGTGTAGAACCAATCAATAAACTTCCAAGCTGCTGCCTTGTTCTTTGATGTAGCAGCCATACCAAGTCCATAGCTTCCGCCACCAATGATGTACTTGGAGACTTTGCCCTTGATTGTTGGCATATCAACAACATCCCAGTCCATGTTCTTCTCCGCTAGTCCAGCTTTGTATGTTGGAAGAAGTGCGCGAACGGAAGTTTCCATGGCTACCTGTCCACCTTGAAAGGTTGGCGGAGTTTTGCCAGAGGAGATGCTGTACTTAGGAATGCAACCACTCTGCCATGGCTTAACAAGTTGCTTCCATGCAGCAATTGCTTCTGGAGCAGCGATCTTGGATGTGTTGGTATTGCGATCGTAGGTGTAGGCACCGACTGAGTGAAGGAATGGGTTGTACTGTGCTTGCCAGATTGACTTGCTACCGCCGCCAGGTCCACCAGATGAACCCCAAACCTGTGGCTTCTGCTTTGCGCCCCACTTGGAGATTGCATCGCAAGTCTTGAGGTACTGGTCGTATGTCCAACCATCCTTAGGAAGTGCAACACCCGCTTTCTTGAAGAGAGTCTTGTTGTAGAAAACAACAATCGCATCTGCAGCAATTGGAAGACCATGTACTTGCTTTGGGAAGTTGATTGGAACATATGAGCTCAAGAATGCTTGATTGAAATCAG
>RGDC01000177.1 GCA_009918005.1 Actinomycetota bacterium | reverse complement strand
AAATTGGACCTTTAAGTATTGATCGTCGCACACAAAAAGTTTTTGTAAACGGACAAGATGTGTACCTGACCCCGAAAGAGTTTGATCTCCTCGCCTACTTAGCAACAGATCCTGGGGCGGTGTATCGACGCAATGACATTATGAGCGAAGTTTGGGATACCAATTGGTATGGCACAACTAAGACGGTTGATGCTCACGTTGCAGCATTACGCAAAAAACTTGGCAACCAAGACTGGGTTGAAGCAGTTCGCGGTGTTGGTTTCAGATTGGGAGTTCCCGACTCGTGAAATGGAGATTAGTTGCAGCACTCCTTTCACTAACGATAGTTGTGTTGGCAGTGCAAGATATTCCCCTAATTAAGTATTTGAGAGTCGTTGAAACTGAACGAATTACAACAGCTCTCGAGCGGGACAGTTTTGTGATCTCCGGTCGTGCCAAAGAAGCAATTGAGTCCAGTAGCCCAGTGGGACTTGCATATATTCAAAATGCAATCACAGAGTACGGTGCCCAAAGTGGTGCGCGCGTTCTAGTTGTAGATATATTTGGTGTCGCAATCGCAGACTCCGAATCTCTTGATGCAATTGGTACCTCGTTCTTAAGTCGCCCTGAAATCTCAGAAGCGCTTGCAGGTTCGATATCAAGTGGCCGCAGATTTTCAAGTACTACTAATCAAGAATTGCTCTATGTTGCAGTTCCGATTATCAATGGCTCTCAAACACTCGGAGCCGTAAGGCTGACATTTCCTGCCGCAGTAGTTGATAACGCAGTCAATGAAAGACTTCGTGGTATTGGCTCAGTTGCAGGAATCACTCTTTTGGTATCCATACTTGTTGCACTTCTACTTGCACTTGGAATTACTCGACGGTTATCTGCCCTAAAGAAAGTTACCGAAGAATTTACCAAAGGAAACTACAAGGTTCGAGCTGAAATCGATGGTGGTGCACCAGAAATTCGATCCTTTGCACGAAGCTTTAATGCAATGGCCGACCAACTAGATAAGTTGATCACTCAACAAAAGGCTTTCGCTGGTGATGCCTCGCATCAACTTCGAACTCCGTTAACCGCATTACAGCTTCGCTTAGAGCGCGCAACTGAGATGCTTGCAACAGATCCTGCCGGAGCTGCCGAGAGGCTTGAAGCAGCGATGATCGAAGCGGAACGCCTACAGCGACTGGTTGAAGGTCTACTGGTATTGAGTCGTTCTGAAAATGTTGACCAAATAACTCGAGATAAATTTGACGCAACACAGATTGCTCGAGAGCGATTTGAAAATTGGGAAGCGCTTGCTGACGAACAGGGGGTTTCGATTGTTTTGAAACTTCCGGAAAGTGCAATTATTTTGGCGATCCCCGGAGCTCTTGAGCAAGTAATCGACAACTACATCGATAACGCTTTAGGAAATGTCCCAGCCAATTCCACGATCACCGTCGAAGTGACCACAGATCCGCACTTCACCAAGGTTTCCGTAATCGATGAAGGACCTGGAATTCCAGAAGCCGACATGGCCAAAGCCTTTAATCGTTTTTGGCGAGCAAAGAGCGATAC
>RGDC01000176.1 GCA_009918005.1 Actinomycetota bacterium | reverse complement strand
ATTGAAATAGTTTCAACTGAATCACCACCACGAAGTGAAGCATTAGTTTCACCATCAGTGATGTAGATGCCGAAACGACCTTCTCTAACCACAACTTCTTTTTGTGTCGAAGGGTCAACGCCAACAACCTTGAGTGGGCCGGCTGCTTGTCCACGTCCTCGACGAAGTTTTGGTTGCGCAAATAGGGCAAGTGCTTCTTCCAGTGTGCAGCTGAAGATTGATTCTTCATCTGGCAAAGTACGGGAGTCTTTACCCTTCAATAAGTAAGGACCATAACGACCATTTTGCGAAGTGATTGGCTCACCTTCAGTTGGGTCTAAGCCAATTTCACGCGGCAAAGTAAACATTCGTAGTGCATCATCAAGAGAAACCTGTTCAACATCCATAGTTGAGAACAGCGATGCAGTTCGTGGCTTTTCTTTCTTTGGCGAACCTTCCGGCAAAACTTCCGTGAAGTACGGACCGTACCGTCCAGTCTTAGCCATGATGACGCGTTCGGTTTCTGGGTCGACACCAAGTTCACGTTCACCTGATGGAGCATTGAAAAGTTCTTCAGCTTTTTCGGCTGTCATTTCATCTGGCGCAAGGTCCTGTGGAATGTTTGCGCGTTGCAGGGTTTCACCTTCGCCGCGTTCTAAGTAAGGACCATACTTACCAACACGAATAATTCCCTCATGACCTTCAATTGGAAGTGAAGCCATTGCGCGGGCATCGATGTCACCATAAACCGAAACCAATGGAGCAAGGCCTGGGAAAATTGAACCTTCAGTTTTTTCACCGAAGTAGAAGCGCTTTAGAACTTCAAGTCGTCCTTGTTCGCCGTTTGCTACTTCATCAAGAACTTCTTCAAGCGAAGCAGTGAAGTCATAGTCAACGAGCTGGGTGAAGTTTTCTTCCATCAAACGAGTAACTGTGAATGCCAAGAAGTGCGGAACCAACGCGCTACCCCGCTTCCAGACATACCCCTGGTCAATGATGCGGCTGACAATTGCTGCGTAAGTTGAAGGACGACCGATACCCAGTTCTTCAAGCTTTTGAACCAAAGTTGCTTCGGTGTAGCGAGCCGGTGGATTTGTTGAGTGACCACTTGGTTCGAGTGCTACTGCAGTTACCGGATCTCCCACCTTTAATGCTGGTAAGCGACGTGCTTCGTTCTTTTCATCTTGATCTTCATCGGCATCGTCATAAGCAGCCATGTGGCCACGGAAGGTAATAACTGTTCCACTTGCTGAGAATTCGGCATCACGTCCGTCGCCGCTGGTTGCACCAATTCGAATTGTTGCTGTCGTTCCTTTAGCATCTGCCATCTGGCTGGCAACAGTTCGCTTCCAAATTAAGTCATACAGCGCGAACTCATCGCCAACTAATTCGCCTGCAACTTCAGCTGGGGTGCGGAAAACATCGCCGGCTGGACGAATTGCTTCGTGCGCCTCTTGGGCATTCTTAACTTTGCGATCGTAACGGCGTGGCGCTTCCGAAGCATGATCACTGCCATAAAGTTCGGCAGCTTGTTTACGCGCAGCATTCAACGCAGTATCAGAAAGGGTTGTTGAGTCAGTACGCATGTAAGTGATGTAGCCGCGTTCATACAAAGCTTGGGCGACGCGCATAGTGCGC
>RGDC01000175.1 GCA_009918005.1 Actinomycetota bacterium | reverse complement strand
GCACGAACCGCTCTGCAGTGGCAGAACGCCCAGGAATACATTCACCATTGGGAAGAATGGGGCTATGGGGCTGAACACTACGCATTGCTTAGTGCTGGTGAATCTAAAGAACGAGCACAAGTTACAAATCTATTTGGTGCGACCTACACTCCGCACGTTGCTGCTATCAACCCAGCAAAACTAGTTCGGTCCTTGGCCAATTTGGTTGAAAAACGTGGTGCCACAATCTATGAACACACTGCTGCTACCAAAATTGAACCTCGCAAAGTTACGACTGAGGGCGGCGTAGTTAATGCTCGCTACATTGTGCGTGCAACCGAGGGCTACACCAAAACGCTAGAAGGCCAAAAGCGAAAGATAGTACCGATCTATTCCTTAATGATTGCAACTGAACCGTTGAGCTCGCAAGTCTGGGATCAAATTGGCTTAGCGCAGCGAGAAACTTTTAGCGACTTTAGACATCTGATCATCTATGGGCAGCGCACCGCAGATGACCGCTTTGCCTTTGGCGGTCGTGGAGCACCATATCACTTCGGGTCATCGATTAAAGATGAGTACGACCAACACAGCAAAGTGCATCCTTCTTTACTTGGCGTTTTGGCTGAACTTTTTCCAGTAGTGGCTGACGCTAAAGTGACTCACACTTGGGGTGGCCCACTTGGCGTAGCTCGCGATTGGATGGCTTCAGTTGGCTTGGACAATAAAACTGGAATTGGTTGGGCTGGTGGTTACGTTGGTGATGGCGTAGGCACTACCAATCTCGCTGGCCGCACACTTGCAGACCTGATCACCAATAAAGAAACGAACTTGACCAAACTTCCGTGGGTTAATCACAAATCACGCAACTGGGAAGTTGAACCACTTCGCTGGGTTGGCGCTAATGCCGGATTGCACTTTATGACCGCGGCGGACAATTCAGAAGAACGAACTGGCAAGCCTTCAAAACTTGCGGCAGCAGTTTCAAAACTGTTGGGACAGTAACTTATGACCGCGATTGTATTGGCGCTAATCTGCGCCGTTAGTTATGGCGTTGCCGATTTCTGGGGTGGCCTGGCAACTCGACGCGGCTCAATTTGGAAAGTTCTGCCCATCATCGTTGCAACTGGCATTGTGACGCTTGGCCTTGCAGTTCCATTCTTTGGCGCAACCTTTAGTCAAGGCGCAATTGTGGCCGGTGTTGCAGCCGGACTTTCTGGAACTATTGGCTACATCTTCATCATGTATGGACTTGCTCTAGGTCCAATGAGCGTGGTTGCCCCAATCTCGGCAGTGATCGGAGCGATCATTCCTTTTGCAGTTGGTTTTCTTCGTGGTGAGACCCTTTCCACTGTTGGATTCATTGGCGCTGGGCTAGCCTTCATTTCAATTGTCTTAGTTAGTCGCTCGACCGAAGATGCTACGCATCCAGTGACTGCGAAGGCTGTCATCGTGGCAATCATTGCTGGCCTTGGTATCGCTGGCTACTTGCTAGGAATTAGCGGTGGACCTGATGACAGTGGATTGGCACCCGTAATTGTGGGCCGATTAGTCACGGGTGGAATTTTCATAGTTATCGCAATTGCGAAATGGAAGACAATTCGCGACGGTGCAATTGATTACAAGCTGGCAATTTCTTCCGGC
>RGDC01000174.1 GCA_009918005.1 Actinomycetota bacterium | reverse complement strand
CGGGGAAGATCGGCGCGTTCAATCCGATTCACGCGGCGATGGCGGGTCAGGGCTTCGAGGCCGACGACGAAGGGGAGGCGGAGTGATGCATCTGCGGACACCACGGCACCGCTAACAAAGAAAAACTGAAGCCGATTGCCATCACATGGCAAGATGAGACCGACAAGCTATCTGCTTAGTGCTCGAATGCAATCTTTCGAGATTGCGCCGCAAGTTCATCAACAGCATCTAGTTCTTGAATTCGTAATCTGATGTCAGCCCATCCGTTTGACGAAATAATCTGATCAGCTAACACAGGATTCTTAGCCAACACAGGACCGTGTAATTGAGTAAGTAGTGCTTTCTTGTACCAAAACAGGTTCTCCCCTTGGCTACCTGAGTTCTTATAGCCGACGACTCCATCCACATCCAAGAACTCGCTAACCCGTTCTCCGAGGGTTACCTCAACCCCAGTGAGCAATGGCTGCAACCTGTCAGCCGCCGCTGCGACAGCCAGCAGCGCTCCGTCCGATTCAACATAAGCGACCAACTTCCCCAGCAGATCTGATCTCGAATCTAGTAACTGCTTCCAAGCTGCGTTAGAGCCATGACCTACGAGAATGTAGTCGAAGTCGTTCAGGTCCTCTGATCCATTTAGGTGCGAGATACTACTTTCGACGTTTCGCCACTCCAAGCGCTTCTTGAGCACTAGTAGATTTCCTAAATCACCATTGAGGTTTAGATGTGTTGGGGAGATAGCTCCAAGACAAATTACTTTAGACACGGTTCACATCCTCTGGATCAGTGAAGCCCTTGTATCTTCGAAGTCGACGCATTGCGTCCGCACTATACAAAACGGTCTTTATACCAACACTAGGTTTAGGCAAGGATAGGAAGTCGTCTATGGCTTTGAAGTAGTCAGCTTCAACGCGTTCGACCACTACACCGTTGTATTTGAGGGCTAGTGCCGCATCCGCGTAGTTGAACCCACTAACAATAGAGACATGCTCTAATTTCCCGAAGTCAACTGTCCAAAGCCAGGACGGATCATGAACATCTCTACCAACTGCAACAAAAACTTGATCTGGTTTGCCTTGGATGTTATCTAGATTGAGCTGGAAGCTAGCAGGATTCTGAACAAGAATGAATTCAACTTGCTCACCGTCAATCTCTCTTACCTCTCCTCTAGAAAATACCGGTGGAAGTTCGTCTAGTACCTTCGCAGCCAGATTTACATCGAATCTTTCACCGAGGATTTCTTTAGCGGCAGCAAGTGCTGCAATTGCATCCAGCGCAAAGTGTGCTCCCCTACTAGGAAGCTGGAATGAAACCTCTTCGCCGTCAACGTGAACTTTTACTTGGCGATCGTTCTGTGAAATGAGAGTTACGGAACTCGAAGGTCTTTGAAGTGAGTCGACATATGTTGGTGCATATTGCAAGTCAACTGTCGCTTGTGCCTCATCGGAAAATCCGAACCATTCCAAGTTACAGCCTTTATTTGCTGCTTTAGCTATTAATAGGCAGTTCTGATCATCAGCGTTCAGAAAAACAGTTCCAGTTGTTCGCTTGGCAACGTCTGTAAGTATCTCTCTAACTAATGCAGGGTCAACGAAACGATCTAACTGGTCTTCTAGGACATTG
>RGDC01000173.1 GCA_009918005.1 Actinomycetota bacterium | reverse complement strand
AGTGTTTGCCACCCGCCACAAACTTTCCACCAATGAAATGGCCATACTTTGGTTTGATTGAGACCACTGCTCTTGATTCAGGTGCTGGGGCGTATTCGAAACTCATTGTTCTCTCCACTAATCCATTGTCACATACTGAGGGCTTGAGTAGTAACCCTCATCCAACTTCATACGTTGCATCAATAGATCATTGAGCAAAGCACTAGCACCAATACGAAACAGCTTCGGATTGAGCCAATCTGGCCCAACAGTTTCATTGACCAAAACTAATTGTTTTATCGCATCCTTTGTTGTTCTGATCCCGCCAGCAGGTTTTACTCCGATACGGGTATTTGTCATTTCGTAAAAGTCACGTACCGCTTCGAGCATTACTAAAACAACTGGTGGAGTCGCAGCTGGGGCAACCTTGCCGGTTGAGGTTTTGATGAAGTCTGCTCCAGCTGCCATCGCTAAGAATGATGCTTTACGAACATTGTCATATGTAACTAACTCGCCCGTTTCGAAGATAACCTTTAGGTGGGCTTTATCGCCACATACCTGCTTTATCTGCACAATCTCGTTGAAAACTTCGATGTAACGACCAGCTAGAAAAGCGCCACGATCAATTACCATATCGATCTCAGCCGCACCTGCATCAATTGCATCCTGAGTATCTTGAATCTTTACCGCCATTGATGCTCGACCCGATGGAAAAGCGGTAGAAACAGCAGCTACTGGGACATGCTGCCCACCAATCAAATCTAGGTGAGTTCGTGCGACAGAAACCATGTCGTTGTAAACGCACACCGCGCCAACACTTGGCACCGTTGTATCAGTTGGATCTGGACGAACCGCTTTGGTGCACAATGCCTTTACTTTGCCTGGGGTATCGGCACCTTCGAGCGTTGTTAGATCCACCATTGTGATCGCTGTATCGATAGCCCAACGCTTGGAGCTTGTCTTAATGCTTCGAGTTGCAAGCATCGCTGCACGGGCCTCGGCACCAACCTGGTCTACGCCTGAAAGTTGATTTAGGTAGCTCTTGAGCGAGGCTTCACTGCCATCTACTAAGCCATAAAAATTCACGATAACAATTCCTTAAGCGGTGGTCGCAATTGATCCAAAACTACTTGTGCAGTTTTTGAATCTTTTTCTATTGCCTCAATGTAACACTTCATCTTTGCTTCAGTCCCGCTGGGACGGATAATAATTCGAACTCCACCATCTAGCCAGATTCTTATACCATCAGTCGGAGGCAAGCCATCGGTAGGAGATGCCAGATCATCGATAGAGGTAACTAGACGGCCAGCAACATCTTTTGGTGGGTTACTGCGCAAACCTCCTAGGATGAGGCCAACCTTTGAAAGATCACTCAAGCGAATTGAGATTTGTTCAGTTGCATGAAAACCATGACGCTCCCACACCTCATCGAGCAAATTTAAAAGGGTCTTTCCTTCAGCGGCTAGGTCAGTTGCGATTTGCGCCAATGTAATTGCAGCAGAGATTCCATCCTTGTCATTGACTGTGATCGCATCAACTGCATATCCAAGTGCTTCTTCATATCCAAAGGTTAAGTTTTCAATCTTTGCTAACCACTTAAAGCCAGTTAAGGTCTCTTTAAAATCTAAGTTGTAGTGCGATGCAATTTTCTTTACGATTGAAGAAGAAACTATTGAATTAGCAAAAATTCCGGAATCAAT
>RGDC01000172.1 GCA_009918005.1 Actinomycetota bacterium | reverse complement strand
CCCAGCAGCTGAATAGATGGCAGTAACTTCAACGGCTTGGTCGTCAGTCAATTTAGGAAGTAGCCCTGGCAATCTCTGGGCCAACATAGTTTTTCCGACGCCTGGCGAGCCAAGAAATGCCAAGTGGTGCCCACCTGCAGCGGCGACTTCCAAGGCATGACGGGCATTGGCTTGGCCACGAACTTCACTTAAATCTGGAATTGGTTGATCGATGTACTCAATAGGTGCCACTACATCGTCAGCAATTTCTTCACCACGTAAGTAGGAAACTGCATCCGACAAGCTTTTTACGCCTACGACCTTTAGCCCTGGAACCAATTGAGCTTCATTTACCTGAGAGTGCGGAACTATCAAAGTGTCGTAGCCCCAACGATAGGCACAGAGCGCCGCAACCAAAACTCCTCGCACTGGTCGGACGGCACCATCGAGGGCAAGTTCGCCAATCACGATGGTTTTTTTCATCTCGGGAATTTGAGAATGTGCCGACAGAATTGAAAGTGCGATTCCTAAGTCAAGTGACGCCCCTCGTTTGTGAACTGATGCAGGTGAGAGTCCTACGGTTATCCGGCGTTCAGCAGGCCAAGACAATTCGCTGTTCTGAACGGCAGCACGAACGCGATCTCGCGCTTCACCGACTGCGGTATCGGGAAGTCCAACAATGGTCATGCCAGGAAGCCCTTGACTTAAGTAAGCCTCAATATCTACCACCAAGCCTTCGACACCATTAATCACCACGCCACATGCCCGTGCCAGAGTCATTATTCGATGCCCTTGATATGGCTGATGGTTGTTGGCTGTCCAGTGCAATAAATAACACTGACCACGTCAAAACGAATTCCCTGATGCCTGGATTGGTGGTTGCTAAGCCAATGCAAAGCTGCAGTTCTAATGTGTTGGAGTTTTAGTGGAGTGATTGCATCGCTTGGAATTCCATGGCTATTTGATCGCCGGGTCTTGACTTCGCAAAAAACCAAGATTGAATCTATTTGCGCAACTATGTCTAACTCGACGCGTTCAAATCGCCAGTTTCGATCAAGAATTTTATAACCCAAGTCACGCAGATACTCGACGGCAATTTCTTCGCCAATTTTTCCAAGTTCAATATTTTTAAGATGCACTGATACATAGTGAATCTTTTGGAGTGAACCAGACTTAGGAATTCATTTATGTGAACTAACTCAGGATGTGGAAATTTCTTTAAAGGTAAGCACTCTTGCTTTCTTAACAAATCGAGCTTGTCCGTACATATCCCAAATCCAAGCATCAGTAAGCGTGGCTTCGAAGTAAACATCGCCGGCTTCATTGGTGCGAACTTGAACATCAACACCGTTGGCTAAATACATGCGTCGCTCAGTGTGAACAATGTAACTAAAGAGGTGAACTAAGTCGCGGTACTCCCGATAAAGCTCAAGCTCCATCTCGGATTCATAGCGCTCTAACTCTTCCGCCGACATGTGAATAGCCTATGCGGTGACTAGACCAGAAGCGCTCGGGCCGTTGGGTAATTTCCAAGACTTACGGTGCAGGTCAGTTGGGCCAAGTCGGGCAATAGCGGCCATGTGGTCACTGGATCCGTATCCGACATTGCCTTCCCAGCCAAAGTCTGGATAAATAAGGGCTGCTTCCCGCATCAAATCGTCTCTAGCGACTTTGGCTAAAACACTTGCAGCCGAAACTGATGCGCACGATGCATCAGCTTTTATCTTCAT
>RGDC01000171.1 GCA_009918005.1 Actinomycetota bacterium | reverse complement strand
AATGCCCTCGGCCAGGCTGCTAAAGAACTTGCGACAAGGTTTGACTTCAAAGGCACTGATACTTCTATTGAATGGAAGGGCGAGCTCGGCGTCGAGATCACCTCAAGCACTGAAGATCGTGCCAAGGCGGCCTTGGAAGTTTTTCGCGAGAAGCTAATCAAACGTGGTGTGAGCCTAAAGTCTTTCAACGCTGGAGATCCACGAGTTTCCGGTAAAGATTACAAAATCAATGGTGAATTCAAGGCTGGTATCAGCCAAGAGCAAGCAAAAAAGATTGGCAAGATTATTCGCGATGAAGGCCCAAAGAACGTAAAGACACAAGTTCAGGGTGAAGAACTTCGAGTAACCGGCAAGAGTCGCGATGGATTTCGCAGTTCAATACACGAACTATCGCTAGTTACTTTTTACGTCGACCACTCGGTGGTTCGTCGATTTGTGGCGCAGGTGAACCATCACTGCGTCGTGCACTAGGAAGCGAAGCCGCTAGCGCCTCAATTCCATAAATCAGTTCACCACGACTTTGCCCAGCTGGCATTGGTGAGTCTGACCAGAACAATGCATCAAACGGGCAAACGTCAATACAGATTCCACACCACATGCACTGACCGAAATCAATGGTGAATTGGTCAAGAACATTCTTTGTGGCCTGCCTGCGAGAATTGCTGTAAGCCGGTGCATCTGGATCTGGCTCAGAGTGCGCTTGAACTGTAATGCACCAGTCCGGACACTCTCTAACGCAAAGCATGCATGAAGTGCAAGATGCTGGATGTAGCGCAATTGTTGAATGGTTCATGATTTCCACTCCGGCAATACCCCTGGCGGAAGGGTTGGTCGACGCTTAGTATTTTCATCGGGCTCAACTGCTCCAGGCCACTGCGCACCCGCTCGAGTAACAAGTGCAAAGTCCCGACGAAGCGGAAATCCAGATAGCTCGATTTCGAATGCCGGTAACGAGTTACTGTTGCCGACAAATTCAACGCCAAACATTTGGGCTACTTCTCGCTCATGAAAATCAACACTGGAGAAAACCTGTGTCAACGAATCGATCTTCGATTCGATTTGAGTGGTTAGGATCAAACTTTTTGATAAGTCTTCGGTTGCGAGCATTAGAGAGATTTCAAAAGCGTCTCCCCCATTATGGGTTGCTGTTAACCACTCACATCTAACAAAACCACTTTGCTTTAATTGAGCTGCTTGGTTTTGCCAGTCAGAGTTTTCTACGATTTGAATTTGCGTCATTTGCTTGCCAATTCCACTGCTTGCATTAGGGCGGCAGCTAATTCTTCTGGGCCTGGTGGGCAGCCAGGAACTTGAATGTCCACTGGCACTATTTCGTGAGCTCCGGAAACTACCGAATATGAATCCCAATAGGGTCCACCTGAAATTGCACAAGCACCAAACGCAACAACAACTTTTGGTTCCTGCAACGCATCGTAGGCAGACTTAACCGTTGGAGCTAACGCATGAGTAACAGTTCCAGCGATAACCAGAATGTGCTGCGCTGCGCTTAACTTGGATGCGGATTCGGTTTGCTCCCAAGCGCCAGAAACTAAATCAACTGAACTAGATTCCACACCACAGCAAGCCAAGCCGGCTTGTAACACTGAAACGTTGCTCACAGTATGACTCTAGTCAGGATCTGGCACGAATGACTTACTGACGTTTCGTCGATTACGTAATGCGTCGACAGTGAGAATTACTAAAGCCACC
>RGDC01000018.1 GCA_009918005.1 Actinomycetota bacterium | reverse complement strand
CGTCAATAACAAGATCACCAATCGTAATTTCATTAACAACTGAAGGCTCTATGTTCCGCAGACGCGCCCGAATTCTGGCTAGTAGCTCTTCATTCTTTATAGGCTTCACAATATAATCGTCAGCGCCAGCTTCTAATCCGGTAACAATGTCGCTGGTATCGCTTCGCGCTGTCAGCATCACAATTGGAATTCCACTTGAGTCCCTGATCGTGCGGCAGATTTCAATTCCATCTTTACCTGGAAGCATCAAATCAAGTAGAACTAGATCTGGACTTACCGCTTTAAATGCAGTTATTGCTTGGTTTCCATCAGCGCAATAGGACACTTCAAATCCTTCTGCGCGCAACAAGATACCCACGATCTCAGCAATTGATTGATCGTCTTCGATCACCAAGATGCGCTGACTCATTCGGGCACTCCCCTTTAAGGTGTTTGAAAGTCAATTTACCTCACGAATCAGAATCCTCAATACCGAATGCACTAATGCTTGGAAACGTTGGCTAATCTAAGGGGGTGCCAGTAAATGATTTCGTTACCAAGATGCGCAGAGAGCTCGGTAAGTTCGGCGTAGTCGGATTAATCGCCTACGTAATTGATCTGACAGTTTTCAATTTGTTGCGATTTGCAGGTGGTGAAGGTCCACTTTTTGACAAGCCGTTAACTGCCAAAGTTTTCAGTGTCTTGCTCGCCACAACTTTCGCCTACTTTGGAAATCGAAACTGGACCTTTAAGGATCGAAGTCGCGCCTCTTTCCGGCGTGAGTACACATTGTTTTTTGTGTTCAATGGTGTTGGCATGTTGATTTCACTCTCTTGTCTTTGGATAAGTCACTATGTGCTTGGATTTGAGAGTGCACTTGCAGACAACATAAGTGCAAATGGCATAGGTCTTGTTTTAGGAACGATATTTAGATTTTGGGGATACCACAATTGGGTTTTCCCAAATGATGTTTCAAGTGTTGAGCAAAACAGTTAACGAGATATCTCCACACCTGATCTAACAGACATAAGAAAAATTCCAAATACGGCAGGCTTCAGACTGCGTAACTCTAATCGACCTCCGTCAGATGCAACTTGATTTCTTGCCCAGGCTAAACCTAAACCTGTGCCACCGGTGGTTACACCTTGCATCATCAACGTACTTTCAATGTCCTGGGAAATCCCCTGGCCCTCATCCTTGATCTCGATTAAAGTCCACGATTGAAAATCTTTTGCCGAAATGTGAATAGTACCCGCACCATGCTGAAGAGAATTCTCAATTAGAACTGAAATCACAAGTTCTTGAACTTCTTGCGTTCCTAGCGCTGCTAATTCAGGCGCGCACTGAATAACAATTTCCCGACCTGACGAACGAACTCGGTTCTGCCATCGATCGCTTACATTTGCGAGTAATTCCGAGACGTTGATTTCCGTTAAGTCACGGTCTGTCGTCGATCTCCAAGTAGTCAGCAGCCCTTCAACTAATTTCACTAGCCGATCAACTTGACCAAGCGCTGCGATCGAATCGTCGTGAACCTTTGAATCAAGGGTGTCTTGTGAAATTTGTTCTAACCGCAATGAAAGTGCAGTAAGCGGTGAACGCAATTGATGAGACACATCCGCTGCGAGGGTACGTTCTGCATCCAGACGACGCTGCGCATCGGTTGCAGCTAAGTAAAGGTTGCTGATCGTTGCGTCTACTTCATCCATACCCGTTTCTTCGGGTGGAGAAACTGACTTGCCTGCGGTAATTACATTAACTTGACCAAGCAGCAATTCAAATGGTTTCACTGTGGTCTTGGAAAGTGCCTGAGAAATTACTACAACAAGTGTCGCTGCTAACCCAACTATGGCCTGGATACCGAAACTAACTGGCGAAAAGTTTGCGAACAATGCACCTGTATTCGAGGCTTGATTTACATCTCGGTACCAAAGATTGGCAACTACTGCCAGCAAAATAACCCAAGGAATTATTGCGATAACAAAAAATCTAAATAGTCTTTGCTGCATACCTAATTCCGATCGAATCGAAACCCAAGCCCACGAATTGTCGAGATGTGTTCGCCTTCGTCTCCAAGTTTTCGACGCAATGCAGAAACATGCATGTCAAGATTCTTGGTAGAACCCGACCAGTCGGTATTCCAAACATCTCGCAGAATCTGCTGGCGACTAATTACCCGACCTGAGTTACGCATTAGAAGTTCCAATAATTGATACTCAGTTGAAGTTAATGCAACCTCAACTTCGTTGCAGCTACAGGTATGCGCATCAGTATTTAAGACAATGCCATTTCCAATGAGTTCCGTTACGTCGTGCCCTTCGACTCGACGCATCAACGCACGCAATCTTGCCAGCAATTCAGTGGACCTGAATGGCTTCTTTACATAATCGTCGGCACCAGCATCAAGTCCTACGACCAAATCTAACTCTGATGTTCGCGCAGTAAGTATCAAAATTGGCATGTCAAACTTTTGAGCCCGCAGATTTCGGCAAACATCGAGGCCATCCATATTTGGAAGTCCTAGATCCAGAATGATCATGTCCGGCTTTGTCGTTTTAGCTTTTTCGAGTGCGCCTAATCCGTCGCTAACAAGTGCAACGGAGTAGCCATCGCCTTGGAGTGTGCGCACAAGTGGACCAGCGATCTCAAGATCGTCTTCAACTACCAAAATTCGCGCCACACTTTGGAGTTTAGTGTCCTAGGGCAGAGTTGGTCTTACCTGTATGACATCCCCGGAAGAAATTTCGACAAGTCCGTCGTTAGTCTCAAGAATTAGTTCTCCTGATTCCAATACATTCATGGCAATTCCAGTAATTGAGGACTCTGCTCTCCGCGCAACCGTTACTTGAGTTCCAATCGTTGAACTGTTCTGAAAATACATTGGTAGCCATTCGCGTGAAACTAATCCAGTTGTGTTTTCAAGCTCATAAATTATCGCTGCGATCAAGGCCTCGCGAGATGTTCGGATATCTATGAGGCTGAGGGAAGTTGCGTTATCAGTCGGCAGTTCGTCTTCATTTAGGTCTACATTAATTCCAATCCCTATTACGACATAGTCATCCAGTCTTTGAACTAAGATGCCACCAACTTTTTTTAGTTCGCCAGATTTCATTTCAATCATTAAATCGTTGGGCCACTTCAACTTGGAAGTTGCACCAAGACTCTTCAAACAATTGTTTGCAGCAATTCCAACCAGAAGTGGAATCGCAGAAATTTCACAGTTGAAAAACTTTGTTGGTATTGCAACGCTAAGGGCAATTCCAGCGCCAAACGGGCTTTGCCACTGGCGTTGAAGTCGACCGCGGCCCTTTAGTTGTTCGTCAGCAGTAATTGCGAAAACTGAATCCTGCGAAGCATTGGCAAGCTGTGCAATGGCAAGGTCATTCGTTGATTCAACTTGCTCAAGAACCGTTAAATCGAGCCATTTCGATGATGTCTTGGATAACTCACTTAATATAAGAGCAGGATCAAGCGCTGGACGCCTGCGTTTCACATCTTTTATATCCACATCGCTAGGGTAGGCGAAGGACTAGTACGGAGGAACAAGTGAGCGCCGAAACCGCCAAGAATGGGATAGACATCCATACAACTGCTGGAAAGATCGCAGATCTAGAGGAGCGTCGTAACGACGCAGCTAACCGACGTTCCGAAGCTGTAGACAAGCAACATGCGCGTGGCAAGCTAACCGCGATGGAGCGCATCGAGCGTCTTTTGGATGAAGGCTCCTTCCAACAAATTGATGGATTAGCTCGACATCGTTCTCACAACTTTGGCATGGAAAAGTCTCGTCCGTACGGCGATGGTGTAATCACAGGCTATGGAACCATCGATGGTCGACAAGTTTGTGTCTTCGCTCAAGACTTCACAGTTTTCGGTGGCTCACTAGGTGAGGTCTTTGGTGAAAAAATTTGCAAGGTTATGGACTTGGCACTAAAGACTGGTGTGCCAATGATTGGAATTAATGACTCTGGCGGCGCCCGGATTCAAGAAGGCGTTGTTTCACTCGGACTTTATGGAGAAATTTTCAAACGCAATGCTCATGCCTCCGGAGTTATTCCACAAATTTCACTGGTACTAGGGCCATGTGCTGGCGGTGCCGTTTACTCCCCTGCACTAACTGACTTTATTGTGATGGTTGATCAAACTTCACATATGTTTATTACCGGTCCAGAAGTTATCAAAACTGTTACTGGCGAAGAAGTTGCATTTGAGGATTTAGGTGGCGCCCGGACACACAATACAAAATCTGGAGTTGCCCACTACATGGCTACTAATGAAGATGATGCTCTTGAATACGTTAAAAACTTGCTGTCATTTTTGCCAAGTAACAACATGGACGAAGTTCCATACTTGGACGTTGAAGCTGACTTAGAGATATCCGAAGCAGATTTATTACTCGACACCATCATTCCCGACTCCCCAAATCAGCCATATGACATGCACAAAGTCATCGAAACGATTGTGGATGACGGTGAATTCTTAGAAACTCAAGCGCTATTCGCACCTAACATCATTTGCGGCTACGGCCGAGTTGAAGGCCGGCCTGTTGGTGTCGTAGCAAGCCAGCCGATGCAATTCGCGGGAACGCTTGACATAGATGCAAGTGAAAAGGCTGCTCGCTTTGTTAGAACTTGTGATGCGTTTAACGTTCCAGTAATTACTTTGGTTGACGTACCTGGGTTCCTACCTGGAACTGACCAGGAGTGGCAAGGCATTATTCGTCGCGGCGCTAAATTGCTTTACGCATATGCAGAAGCCACAGTTCCACTCGTGACCATCATTACCCGCAAGGCTTATGGTGGCGCTTATGACGTTATGGGTTCAAAGCACTTAGGTGCCGACATCAACTTGGCATGGCCTAGCGCTCAAATTGCTGTGATGGGTGCGCAGGGTGCAGTCAATGTGCTCTACCGCAAGGAATTGGCGGAAGCCAAGAATCCAGAAGCTGAACGTGCACGCTTACTTCAGGAATACGATGACAAGTTTGCTAATCCATATATTGCAGCTGAGCGTGGTTACATCGATCGCGTGATTGTTCCAAGTGAAACTCGGGTCATGGTAGTTCGTGCCCTTCGTTCCCTGCGTGGTAAGCGTCAGATCTTGCCGCCTAAGAAGCATGGAAACATTCCACTGTGAGTCAGGAAATTAGAGTCGTTCGTGGTAAACCAACTGATGAAGAGTTGGCTGCAGTACTAATGGTGATTACCGCGCAGGCAACTGCTGCCAACTTGGCGAGTAAACGATCGCAGTTACGACCCGAGTGGAATGCTGCACATCGCGGAGTTCGCAAATCATTTGAACATGGTGCCGGAACTTGGCGCCGTTCTGCACTTCCACATCCTTACTAACTTTCCCATAACCGATAGTAGAAATAAATGTCTCGCACCGTACTACTTGCGTCAGCCTCAACTTCCCGGTACTCGTTATTGAAGAACGCTGGAATCACTCCCTTGGTTCAAGTTAGCCACGTAGACGAAGAAGCGATTGCAGCCAAGTTGAGTCCGATCGCAACCGCCGATCTTTGCGTTGCACTTGCAACTGCAAAGGGTGAGGCTGTTGTTAAGCGAATTACTGTCACAGACAATAGAAACCTGTTAGTCATTGCAGCAGATTCCATGTTGGAATTCGAAGGTGAGTCACATGGTAAGCCAGGTAATCCTGATACCGCTATTGCGCGCTGGAAAGCTATGCGGGGAAAGTATGGCTATCTTCATACTGGACATTGGGTTATGGATTTAACTAGCGGGCAAGTTAGAAGTGGGGTTGCCGGTGCCAAAGTTGAATTTGCAGATATCTCTGACGCAGAAATTGATGCATATGTAAAGAGTGGTGAGCCGCTCTCAGTTGCAGGTGGCTTTACTCATGAAGGAAAGTCTGCGGCTTTTATAACAAAAATGACTGGCGATAGCCCTGCCGTTGGTGGGATTTCCTTGGTGCTACTTCGAGAATTCGCCAAGGATATGAGCATTGAATGGACCGAACTTTGGGACTAATAGACTTGGGATACCAAAGTTTAGGAGTTTAAGTGGGCACCAGTCGCAAGATTGAAAAAGTTTTAATTGCTAATCGTGGTGAAATTGCGATCCGCGTCGCCCGCGCCTGTTCCGACTCTGGCATTGCAAGTGTTGCAGTTTATGCCGATCCTGATCGTGATGCCCAGCACGTTAAGGCTGCAGATGAAGCTTTTGCCCTTGGTGGTAGCACTGCCGCTGAAAGTTACTTAGTAATTGAAAAACTCATTGATGCAGCCAAGAAGTCGGGTGCCAATGCAGTCCACCCTGGTTATGGTTTCCTTTCAGAAAATGCTGAATTTGCCCAAGCCGTAATTGATGCGGGCTTGATTTGGATTGGTCCACCACCGCAGGCAATTCGCGATTTGGGTGACAAAGTTTCGGCACGACACATTGCATCTCGCGCAGGTGCGCCACAGGTTCAAGGTACTCCTGATCCAGTTAAAGACAGCAAGGAAGTTGTGGCGTTCGCCAAAAAGCATGGCTTGCCAATTGCAATTAAGGCTGCGTTTGGTGGTGGTGGTCGTGGACTAAAGGTTGCACGAAACCTCGAAGAAATTCCAGAACTTTTTGATTCTGCAGTGCGCGAAGCAGTAGCAGCATTTGGTCGCGGTGAATGTTTCGTCGAGCGTTACCTAGATAATCCACGTCACGTTGAGACTCAGTGCCTAGCTGATGAGCATGGAAATGTAGTCATTGTTTCTACCCGCGACTGCTCACTGCAACGTCGTCACCAAAAACTGGTTGAAGAAGCTCCAGCGCCATTCTTGTCACAGGCGCAGATTGATGAACTTTACGCGTCTAGTAAAGCCATCATGAAGGAAGCAAAATATGTTGGTGCTGGAACTTGCGAGTTCCTAATCGGAATTGATGGCACCATTTCATTCTTGGAAGTTAATACTCGTCTGCAAGTTGAACACCCAGTCTCCGAAGAGGTTGCTGGAATTGACTTAGTTCGCGAACAGTTCCGCATTGCTCAAGGCGAAGCACTTGGCTACAGCGATCCCGAACTTCGTGGCCACTCGATTGAGTTCCGCATCAACGGTGAAGATCCAGGACGCGGTTTCTTGCCAGCGCCTGGTTCACTTACGGTTTGGAATCCACCGAGTGGACCTGGAATTCGACTTGATGCAGGTTTTGCAAAGGGCGATGTAATCGGTGGAAACTTCGATTCCCTATTAGCAAAGCTGATTGTTACTGGACGCGATCGCCAAGAAGCTCTTGAGCGTTCCCGCCGAGCTCTGGCTGAGTTTGAGATCGATGGCATTGCAACGGCATTGACGTTCCATCGTGCAGTGGTAAGCGACCCAGCTTTCGCACCGGCTGATGCTGCTACCCCATTTTCAGTTCACACTCGTTGGATTGAAACCGAATTCAATAACACCATCCCGGCCTTCTCGGGTGGCGCAGGTGAACTTGCTGAACCAGAAACTCGCAACCCAATCACCGTTGAAGTCAACGGTCGACGGATTGAAGTTGTTTTACCTGGTGACATGTCAATTGGATCTGGTGGTGGCGCTAAGAAGTCAGCCCGCAAGATCGGCAAGAAGTCTGGCGCAGCCGGCAGTGGTGACGCCGTAGTAGCTCCGATGCAAGGAACAATCGTAAAAATTGCAGTTACTGAAGGCCAGGAAGTTGCGCAAGGTGACTTAGTTGTGGTGCTCGAGGCGATGAAGATGGAACAGCCACTGACAGCTCATAAAGCTGGAATTGTCACGGGACTTAATGCCGAAGTCGGAACTACAGTTCCAACCGGTACTGAACTTATGGAGATCAAGTAAAACTTGATCAATACCCATTGAGATCAAGTAAAACTTGATCAATACCCATTGAGATCAAGTAACTCTTAGTTCAAGTTTTGGGTTTGGTGTAGCTGTCTGGCAGCTTCCGCGATCGATCCTGATAGTGACGGATAAACCGTTATGGTCTGCGACATCTGGTCAACGGTAAGCCGATGCTCTACTGCAAGTGCTATCGGAAAAATCAGTTCACTAGCCTTCGGCGCAACAACTACGCCACCAATAATTACACCCGTGTCTGACCGACAGAATATTTTTACAAACCCTTCGGAAATGCCTTGCATTTTGGCTCTGGCATTTGTTGCAAGTGGCAAATTAACAACGCTCGCGATTTCATTTCCTGAATCTAGATCAGATTGACTCACACCGACGGTCGCAATTTCTGGGTCAGTGAAAACATTGCTGGAAACCGTCTCTAGATTTAGTGGATGAACTGCATCTCCAAGTGCGTGCCACATTGCAATTCGACCTTGCATTGCTGCAACGGAAGCTAGCATCATCACCCCAGTGCAGTCGCCCGCTGCATAAACTCCACGAACACTGGTCCGCGAAACCTTGTCTACATCAATGAACCCGGCATCATTGGTTTTGACGCCAACATTTTCTAAACCAAGTGCCTCGGTATTCGGCAGTGAGCCGACGGCCATTAAGCAATGTGATCCAGAAACAATTTCACCAGTTTCTAATTCAACTTCAACACCAGAATCTGAACGGGTTACTTGAATTGCTCGACTCTGCGAAAGAACTTTCATACCTCGCTTAGCAAAAACATCTTGAACTACTTTGGCCGCATCAGAATCCTTTCCCGGCAACACTTGATCTCGGGAAGATACTAAAGTCACTTGTGAACCTAGTGCCTGATAAGCACCAGCAAATTCCGCCCCCGTAACACCAGAGCCAACTACAATCAAATCTGTAGGTAATTCAGTAAATTCATACAACTGCTTCCAATTCAGGATTCGTTGCCCATCAATAACTGCACTGGCTAGTTCTCTGGGGCGTGCACCAGTTGCAAGTAAAACCACTTCGGCAGCTAAGTTAATCTCGGTTCTGTCTTGCAAAATAACTTTGACATTTTCCGCATCAACTAATTCGGCAGTGCCAGCAAGTACTTTGATTCCTTGATTAAGCAATCGTTCCTGAATGTCAGCACTTTGGGTTGCTGCCCACTTTTTCAATCTCGCGTTGACTTCAGCAATATCAATTGAAACATTCGTAGCATGAACGCCGATAACGGAGCTTCCCTTGGTATCGGTTGCAGCTTCGGCTACCGCAATCAGGGCCTTACTAGGCACAACATCGGTAAGCACTGCCGCGCCGCCAATGCCATCTCGCTCAATGAGAGTTACGTTTGCACCTAGTTGAGCAGCCACGAGAGCGGCCTCATAGCCACCAGGCCCACCGCCGATTATTACTACCTTCGTCACTGATCTATTGTCTCGCATTTAAATGTTTGCGAAAACTTCCTTAACCATGTCGATCGTGGTTCCTGGGTGAACAAATGCAAAACGACCAACCGTCTCTCCTTGCCACGAGGTTGGTGTCACAAATGCAGTCTGGGACTCGATCAATTTGTCCTGCAGGTCGCGATAATCTCTGGCATTCCAACCTTTTCGGCGCCACAAAACCACAGATAGGGACGGCTCAATCACCAGTTCTAAGTTTTCGTGCCCCCTGATGAAATCGGCAACTTCGTTAGTTAATGAGATTGAGGCCTCAACTGCATCACGGTACGCGTCGGTACCGTTAACTACTACGGAGAACCAAAGTGGCAGGCCTCTAGCTCGTCTCGTTAAATGGTAAGCAAGATCAGTTGGATTGATTTGTGAATCGTCCTCGTGAAGTACATCAAGATAAGACGCATCTTGAGTGTGAACTGAGGCTGCCAACTTTGGATTTTTGTAAAGGATCGCGGCAACATCAAATGGCGAGAACCACCATTTGTGCGGATCCATAGTGATTGAGTCAGCATTCTCAATACCTGCAAATTGCTCTCGCACAGATGGTGCAAGTAAGCCAGCGCCACCATAAGCTGCATCAACGTGGAACCACATGTCATGATTACGAGCTACTTCACTGATGCCTGCAAGATCGTCAATAATTCCAGCGTTAGTGGTGCCAGCTGTAGCTACAACTCCAACTACCGGCGCATCATTGTCCTTCACTGCCAAAAGTGCGCGTTCAAGATCTGCCTTCGTCATTGCGTAGCCTGCAGTTTCAACTCTCAGTGGCTCAATGTCTAGGATGTCAAGGGAGTTTCCAATCGAAGAATGTGCCTGCTCACTCAAAGCAATTCGCACCGGCAAGCGCTTGCCACCATGCAGGCGTTTTCGACCAGAATCACGAGCAACGGTAAGCGCAGCTAAGTTTGCTGCTGATCCTCCAGAAACGAATGTGCCACCAGCAGATTCGGGCAACCCAGCTACATCAGACATCCAGCGCAAAACCTGGTTCTCAGCAGAAATAGCTCCGGCTGCTTCCAGCCATGAAATCCCTTGAATCGAAGCGCAAGAAACAATCATGTCGAAAAGCAGTGCAGCTTTGGTTGGTGCAGTTGGAATGAATGCCATAAAGCGAGGGCTATCACCTGAAACGACAGTTCGTGAAATCACTTCGTCGTAGAGCTTAAGTATTGATTCGGCAGAGTTACCTTCGGGTCTGACTAAACCAGATAGTGCATCTGCCAATACCTTTGGGTCACCTGGGAAATCTAGTGGCACCTCGGGCATAGAAAGTCGATCCCGCATGTAATCGAAGACTTGGCCAGTTAACTCAGAATCAAATTGATGCATTGAGTTCGGGTCAAATTTGCTTGCTCCAGACATTGAAACCACCAATGACTAGGTACATGAACCGCCGATCTCAGATTAGCCAGCAGGGTTTTCACGACCACCACTATGTTATCGGCTGCTTAGCTAGAAAATGTCTGGCGGGTTGTAGCGGCCCCAAACTTCCCGCAAGGCGTCAGCCACTTCGCCACCACTAGCTTTAGCCGCCAGTGCTTCCTTCATTGGATACATCACATTGTCTGCCGATTCAGCAGCTCGCTTTAGAGAATCCAGGGCGCGGGTCACTTCAGTGTTATTTCGGGAATCTCTTATCGCCTGTAGGCGAGCAACCTGTTGTTCACCAATCGCAGGGTCCACTCGGAGTGGTTCGTATTTTTCTTCAAGGTCAATTGCAAACTTATTGACGCCAACAACTGTCCGTTCACCTTTATCAATTTGCAAAGCGTAATCGTAAGCACTAGTTTCAATTTCATTCTTTTGAAACCCAACTTCAATTGCCTTTGCGGCGCCGCCAAATTCTTCAACCTTGCCCATCAATCGCAAGATTTCAGCTTCTAGTTCATCGGTCATAGTTTCGATTACATAAGAGCCGGCAAATGGATCCACCGTTGCAGTTATGTCGGTTTCATAGGCCAACACTTGCTGGGTGCGCAGCGCTAGACGGGCCGCTTTTTCGGTTGGTAACGCAATGGCTTCATCAAATGAGTTGGTATGCAGAGACTGCGTACCACCGAGTACTGCAGCTAATCCTTGGATTGCGACGCGAACCAAATTCACTTCTGGCTGTTGCGCAGTTAGCTGCACGCCCGCAGTCTGAGTATGAAAGCGAAGCATTTGGCTCTTTGGATTTGTAGCCTTGAATTCATCTTTCATAATGCGGGCCCAAATCCGTCGTGCGGCGCGGAACTTAGCAATCTCTTCCAATATTGTGGTGCGAGAGACAAAGAAGAATGCCAACCGCGGCGCAAAGTCATCAACGTTCATTCCGGCGCTTATTGCAGCCCGAACATACTCGATGCCATTGGAAAGCGTGAACGCAATTTCTTGCGCTGGCGTAGCGCCGGCTTCACCCATGTGGTAACCAGATATGGAAATGGTGTTCCAACGCGGGATTTCTTTCGCGCAGTAATCAAAAATATCGGTTGTTAGGCGTAACGATGCTGCTGGTGGATAAATATATGTGCCGCGGGAAATGTATTCCTTCAGAACATCATTTTGAATCGTGCCATTAAGTGCCGATCCGGAAATACCTTCGCCTTCAGCAACTAATTGATACATCAATAACAAGGTCGAGGCTGGTGAATTGATTGTCATAGAGGTGGAAACTTGATCAAGTGGAATTCGATCAAACAAAATCTTCATGTCTTCGACAGTGTCGATTGCCACGCCGACTTTGCCAACTTCGCCTTGTGCTAATTGATGGTCCGAGTCGTAACCCATTTGGGTTGGTAGATCGAAAGCAACACTAAGTCCAGTTGTTCCAGCAGCGAGCAGCTGGTGGTAACGCTCATTGGATTCTGCCGCTGTACCGAAACCCGCATACTGCCGCATTGTCCACGGACGTCCGGTGTACATCGATGGGTAGACACCACGAGTGAATGGAAACTCGCCAGGCACGCCTAATTCGGAAGCAGGATCCCAATCGTTTCGTGATTCCGGCCCATAGACCGGATCAATTGGTAGCCCTGATTGTGTAATCCCCATAAGTAGAGGTTAGTCCGCTTTACGGCGTCCGATTGTGCGTCCTAGCCATACCAATGGATCGTATTTCTCATCAACTACGCGTTCCTTCATTGGAATGATCGCATTGTCAGTGATTTTGATATGTTCTGGGCAGACGGCAGTACAGCACTTTGTGATGTTACACATACCCAGGCCATGCTCTTCTTGAGCATCGCGCTTGCGGTCAAGTTGATCCAACGGGTGCATGTCCAGTTCAGCAAGACGAATGAAGAAACGAGGTCCAGCAAATGCTTCCTTGTTTTCTTCGTGATCACGAATAACGTGGCAAGTGTCCTGGCACAAGAAACATTCGATGCACTTGCGGAACTCTTGGCGGTCCCTTGAATGCCGGGATTTCGCGTGCCTTCTTGTAGTTAAACGAAACATCAGTTACTAGGTCCTTGATAACTGGGAAAGCGCGAAGCGGAGTAACTGTGATTTCTTCCTCTTCACCAAATGTGTTCATGCGAGTCATGCACATAAGACTTGGTTTGCCGTTAATTTCAGCACTGCAGGATCCACACTTGCCAGCCTTGCAGTTCCAACGAACTGCTAGGTCAGGCGCTTCGGTTGCCTGCAGACGATGAATTACATCGAGGACAACTTCGCCTTCGCCAACTTCAACTTTGTGTTCTACGAGCTGACCGGCTTCGCTGTTACCGCGCCAAATTCGCATCGATGCTAAGTAACCCATTAGTTGCCTCCCATTCCAAGCTGCGCAAGTTCTTCTGGCAGCAGGTACTTCTTCAATTCTTCGACGTCGAACAATTCACCCAACTCCTTTGGCATTGGAGGAAGGGTTTGGCGTTCCGTGTTGACTTTTGAACCATCCCATGAGGTGATGACGTGGATTGCGCGCCACTTTGGATCCATGGTTGGGAAGTCATCGCGGGTATGTCCACCGCGGGATTCTTCACGTTCCATGGCTGACTTAGCAACCGCTTCACTGACAAGCAGCATGTTCATCAAATCAAGGGCGATGTGCCAACCTGGATTGAACTTGGTGTCACCAGAAACGCTGACGTGCTTGGCCCGTTCCTTCATAACTTCAAGCTTCTCGATTGCTTCACGCATTTCAGCGCCTACCCGGATGATGCCAACTAAGTCGTTCATCATCTGCTGAAGTTCGTAATGAACTGCGTATGCATTTTCCTTGCTATCTCCCTTGAATGGAGCTAGCGCAGATGCTAATGCGCGATCGATTTCAGCCTGGGCTAATTTTGGTTTAGCGGGAAGAGCATTTACGTACTCACTTGCCCCCATACCTGCGCGACGACCGAATACCAAAAGGTCAGATAGTGAGTTACCGCCCAGACGGTTTGAACCGTGCATACCGCCAGCAACTTCACCTGCTGCAAACAAACCAGGTACACCAGTTGCGGCACCGGTATCTGGATCAACCTGTACGCCACCCATTACGTAGTGGCATGTTGGTCCAACTTCCATGGCCTGCTTGGTGATATCCACGTCAGCAAGTTCCTTGAACTGATGCCACATAGATGGCAGGCGCGCCTTGATTACCTCTGGGGCTAGACGAGTCGATACGTCAAGGAATACGCCGCCATGTGGGGAACCGCGACCGGCTTTAACTTCAGAGTTAATCGCGCGCGCAACTTCATCGCGAGGTAAAAGTTCTGGCGGACGACGATTGTTATCCGGGTCGGTGTACCAGCGATCGGCTTCTTCTTCGGTGTCTGCGTATTGCTTGACGAAAACTGGTGGGATGTAATCGAACATAAAGCGCTTGCCGTCCGAGTTGCGTAAAACACCACCGTCACCACGCACTGATTCAGTAACCAAAATACCTTTAACGCTAAGTGGCCAGACCATACCTGTTGGGTGGAATTGAATGAATTCCATGTGCATTAGGTTTCCGCCAGCCTTAAGAGCTAGGGCGTGACCGTCGCCGGTACCTTCCCATGAGTTGGAAGTCACCTTGAAAGATTTGCCGATGCCACCGGTTGCAAGCACAACTGCTGGGGCTTCGAATACAACAAATTCGCCGGATTCACGCCAGTAACCAAGTACGCCGGAAACTTTGCCATCAGTCTTGAGGATTTCCGTGATTGTTAGTTCTGCAAAAACTTTGATTTTTGATTCGTAATCGCCAGTTTCAGCAAAGTCTTCTTGCTGCAACGAAACGATCTTCTGTTGCATGGTGCGGATCAATTCCAAACCAGTGCGGTCACCAACGTGAGCTAGACGTGGGTATTCGTGGCCACCGAAGTTACGCTGACTGATTTTGCCTTCTGCGGTGCGATCAAAAAGTGCGCCATATGTTTCAAGTTCCCAAACACGATCTGGTGACTCCTTGGCATGAAGTTCTGCCATGCGCCAGTTGTTCTGGAACTTGCCGCCACGCATTGTGTCGCGGAAGTGAACCATCCAGTTGTCTTTGCTGTTCACGTTACCCATGCTGGCGGCAATGCCACCTTCAGCCATAACGGTATGTGCTTTACCGAACAAAGACTTACAAATGATTGCAGTGCGCAAGCCACTTGCACGTGCCTCGATAGCAGCGCGCAGACCTGCGCCACCAGCACCGATGATTACAACGTCGTATTCGTGACGCTCAAATTCAGCCATGAGTGTTCAAGTCCCCTTAGAAGAAGTAGATGTTTGTGATTTGGCCTGTTGCAACGCTGCGTACGTACAGGTCACACAGAGCAACGCCAATCAGCGAAACCCAGGCAAACTTTGGATGATGTGGATTCAGCGTGGAAACAAAAGTCCACAACTTGTAACGCATTGGATGCTTACTGAAGTGCTTCAAGCGACCGCCAACTGCGTGACGGCAGGAGTGACATGACAATGAGTAAAGCCAAAGGAAAGTTGCGTTAGCTACAAGAACTAAAGTTCCAACGCTCATGCCAAAGCCACCATCTTTGCCGTGGAATGCCAAGATCGCATCATAAGTCAAGATCACGTTGAAGATAAGACCGGCAAAGAAGAAATAGCGATGTGAATTTTGAAGTAACAGTGGCTGACGAGTTTCACCGGTGTATGTGCGATGTGGTTCAGCTACTGAACATGCAGGTGGCGACATCCAAAACGCGCGGTAGTAAGTCTTGCGGTAGTAGTAACAAGTTAGCCGGAAGCCAAGTGGGAAAACCAAAATCAATAGCGCTGGCGACAATGTCCACCAATCACCAAACGGAGTGCCGAAGAGGGCTGCTTCTGGCGGGCACGACGTTGCTAAGCAAGGTGAATAGAACGGCGAAACTAAATGGTCAACATAGTAAAAATCATTTTCAAATGCTCGCCAAGTTGAGTAAACAATAAACGAAAGAAGAACAACGACCGAGATTAGTGGCTCTACCCACCACTTATCCGTACGAAGATGTCTAAATCCGATTTTTGCGCGACCCGGTGCCGAAACACCATTTTCCATTGATTTAACAGCCATAGCCAGAAGTTTAGGGTCTCGGGCGCAAGCCCGCAGATGTGCCTATGAAAATCCATTGTGATGTCTGGCACATGAGGAATCGGACTTTACTAATGCCCAGATTTAATCGAGTAGGACGCTCGCCAAGTCCGAAACTTCGCTCGCTATTTCAAGGGCTCCAGCAGACTCAAGTTCTTCGCGGTCCCCATATCCGTAGAGAACGCCAATTCCCGGAATACCATGCGCTTTGGCGCCCAAAATATCGTGCTCTCGGTCGCCAATCATCACAATGGCAGTGCCCGCAGGTATCGCAAGCTCGGCAAGAGCATGCTCGATTACCAAAGCCTTGGTTCCTCGCAGTTCGCCGGTTTCATCCGAGCCAGCGATCACTTCAAAGTGGTGATTCAAATTAAAGTGTCGCAAGATCGCCAAGGCTGCATAGTCCACTTTCGACGTAGCAACAGCAAGGCGCTTTCCTTGGTCATTCAACTTTGTTAGCAGTTCTGGAATTCCCGGGTAAACCGAATTCTCAAAAGCGCCCGTTTCGTTGTAGTACTCGCGGTAAAGGCGCACGGCTTCAGGTGTGTCAGATTCTGCAATTCCGGCATATTCCTGAAACGAAGTCCATAGTGGCGGACCTAGATATTTTTTTAGTTCGACATCACTTGGTTTAGGTAAGCCCATTTTTTCTAAGGTGTACAAAACTCCGTTAGCGACACCCAAACCACTGTCAGTTAGCGTGCCGTCAAGATCGAAAAGTACTACATCCCAACTCATGCGTTGTAAGCGATCATGGGTGAACGAATCCGAGTCGGCCAACGTTTTTGACGCAATGACTTTGGCGCGTACTGCACTCTGGCGCATTAAGTTTTCTAATTCGCCAGGATCTGTCATGTAAGAGTCCACTTTGGTTTGGAAAGGCTCAACGAAACTCAAAACAGCTGCAGCGGTCTCCTTTTTTAAGTCGCCATACATTCGACCCTCAAAACTCTTGACTAGATCATCGATCGAAGTGCCCGTGTAAGCAGACATGATGGTTAACAAATTCGATACTCCAGCTTTTTTCGCTGGGTCAAATGCAACTACTGAATCTGAATCAGTAACCGCTGACTTGATTTTCTTCTCAGTAGTTTTTAACGGATCCAATAAATTTATACATCCTGAAGGCGATGACTTACTCATCTTTGCAGTTGGATCTTGTAAGTCTTGAATTTTTGCAGTGCCCTTGACGATGTGTGCTTCGGGAACTGTGAAAGTGTCACCGAACCGACCATTGAATCGAATTGCCAAGTCGCGTGTT
>RGDC01000170.1 GCA_009918005.1 Actinomycetota bacterium | reverse complement strand
CTGACTTCCATCGCGTTGGCTCCAAAGTTCCGCTCCTTGGAGATCTCAAACCTTTTGGTCGATATGTCATGAACGATGTCGACAAAGTTGGTGGGGTTCCTGTCGTACTCAAAGCGCTTCTCGATGCAGGTTTGATTCATGGTGATTGCCTGACTGTTACTGGAAAGACAATGGCGGAAAATCTCAAAGAGATTGCGCCGCCAGATCCCGATGGTGAAATACTCAAGGCGACCGCACAACCGATTGCCAAGAGTGGCGGCATCACTATTCTCGGTGGAAGTTTGGCGCCAGAAGGTGCAGTCACAAAGAATGCGGGAATTGATGTTGAGTTATTCGAAGGTCCAGCTCGAATCTTCGATCGCGAACAAGCTGCGATGGATGCTCTCGAGAATGGAACCATTCAAGCTGGCGATGTTGTCGTGATCCGTTACGAGGGACCCAAAGGCGGTCCTGGAATGCGTGAGATGTTGATGATTACCGGTGCAATCAAAGGCGCTGGACTTGGAAAATCAGTCTTGTTAATCACCGATGGAAGATTCTCGGGTGGAACGACCGGACTCTGCGTTGGACACGTCGCACCTGAAGCAGTTGATGGCGGCCCCATTGCATTGGTGAAAGATGGCGATCGAATCAAAATTGATATCAAGAATCGAACGCTTGATTTACTCGTCGACCAATCCGAACTTGAATCTCGACGAAAGAATTTCTCGCCACTGCCCAATCGATATACCTATGGCGTCCTCTCCAAATATGCCAAGTTAGTTGGCTCGGCTTCACGAGGAGCGGTCTGCGACTAGTTCCAAATCCTGAGATGAGCATCTCAGGGGTTGACTACACCTATTTCGTCACGGAATAATTACGCGCATGTCAACGAACACCGTTCTCTCATCAGTGGTGATTCGTTGCGCGTGATCTAACCTAAAGATCACGCGCACCCTCAGGCAACTGAGGGTTTTTTCATTAGCGGAGCAATTTAAATAAGGAAGGGAAGTTCAATGAGCAGCGGGCAGATCACCGGCGCGCAATCTCTCGTGAAATCACTGGAGAATGCTGGCGTCGATGTGATGTTCGGAATCCCTGGTGGCGCAATTCTTCCTGCTTATGACCCGATCTATGACTCCCGCATCAGACATATCTTGGTTCGACATGAACAAGGCGCAGGTCATGCTGCAACTGGCTACGCCCAAGTCACCGGTCGCGTAGGAGTCTGCATTGCAACTTCTGGACCGGGAGCAACGAACCTCGTCACGCCACTAGCTGATGCGCAGATGGATTCTGTGCCAATCGTTGCAATTACAGGACAGGTACCAGGACCTGCAATCGGAACTGATGCTTTCCAAGAAGCCGATATTCGTGGCGTGACCATGCCGATCACAAAACACAATTACTTGGTCACTGATCCGAAAGATATTCCACGCGCAATCGCTGAAGCTTTCTACATCGCAGGTTCAGGGAGGCCAGGACCAGTTCTCGTTGATATCGCCAAAGATGCGCTTCAAAAGATGACAGATTTCGATTATCCGAAGTCAGTCTCACTCCTTGGTTACAAACCACAGCTCGATCCAGACCAGAAAGCAATCGAAGATGCAGCAGCGCTGATTGCTTCATCTTCAAAGCCGGTCTTCTATGTTGGTGGCGGCATCATCAAATCTAATGCCGCTAAGGAATTGCTCCAATTGGCAGAACTTGTTGGTGCCCCAGTTGTCACAAC
>RGDC01000169.1 GCA_009918005.1 Actinomycetota bacterium | reverse complement strand
TCTTTAGCGGTGGGGCGGGTCGGGCTCGAACCGACGACCCACGGATTATGAGTCCGATGCTCTGACCAACTGAGCTACCGCCCCTGCGAAACACCAGTCTATTGGGTCGGCATTGCAATTGGAATTTGGATTTCGTTCCTACGCATAAACCAAGGTGTCCAAGGGGGATCAAATCTGGCAAACCTTGGAGAGCCATTTGATGCGAATCCAGATTCAGCAATGCTGCTTTCAAGTTCAGCCACATGCTTCACATATGTAGCAATAGTCCAGCGTCCGCTAAAGCGTGACACTGCCATTAGTTGTTCTGGAACTTCACGCAGCGAGACTTTGGAGTTAGTTGGAATTGGCAAGGCATCTAATGTCATTCCTGCCGGCATTACAAAACTTATGATGTTTTCTTGGCCAGAACTTTGCTGCAGGACTGGGGAAGTCATATCAATTTTGAATACTGGTTCTTGCACGACCGGCGCCGTCATTGCGATCTTGGAATTGGGTTGGTTGTTACCGCTGATGTATCCAATTAGTGGACGAAACCCTGCACTACCAGCAGACTCGAAATCTCCAGTAACAGTTACGTCCGCAAATACACAGGCCTCATACCGACGAACTTCAAACTTTGGAAACTTTTGGTCCACTGTGTATTTCTGTTCTTCGGTCATAGTTCAAATGTAAGGTACAAACCAACTTGCATCACGTCTATTTGCTAACAGATTAGAACTGCCACTCTTTAACGCTTTGTGTTCCACCCATGGCTAAATCGGCAGTGATTTTTCCAATCGCAGGTACGTACTTAAATCCATGTCCTGAACACGGTGAGCAAACTGTCAGGGGACCTTTGCGGTCCAATATGAAGTGCTCGTTTGGTTCGTTGGTGTAGATACAGGTTGTGGATGTGACTTTGTCAGCATTCAGCCCTGGATACCACTGGGAAACATATTCCTGGAGCGCTGATTCAAACTTGCGATTGATCTCAAAACTTCGGTTATCTAAATCAAGCTCATCGTGGACCAGATGCGAACCAACTTTCACACCTTCGCCGGGTGTCCAGAGTCCGTACCAACTGTTCTCAATTTCAGGCTGGGCGCTAAGTCCGCGATGAATAAAAGTCGGCCACAAATCTATATCGTCAAAACCTGGTCGGGGAGCGAAGTGGGAAGGCTGGGCGCGAACCGCATGCAATGGCCGCAGAGATACGTGATGACCAACTAATCGAGGTAGCCAGGCTCCAGCAGCCACAATCGCTGACTTTGTTCTCAGGGTTTGCTCGGAAGTTTCAACAATTGCGTACTCACCATCAATCTGAACCGAAGCGACTTTAGTATTGTTCCAGATCTCCCCACCTAGTTCGACGATACGTCGCCATAAAGTATTCACAGTTCGCTGTGCGTGAGCTCGACCACCATCAGGGCTATAGACCACATTTGCATCGAAAGTAATTCCAGGCCAGCGCTCATGGGCTTGTGCCGGAGACATACGTTCACACGCCAAACCTTGATTCTTTAGATTTGATTCAATGTCAGCAACTACGGCTGCTGGTCCGTGATCAACATGGCCAATCAACTCAACTAATGTCTCATTTGACTCGGATTCAAGTTCGCGCCAAAGATCAAGGGCGGCTATTCCAAGAGTCGTATAAGTCTGCAGTTCGTGCCCGAGGCGAAAGATTCTGGTGCCGCCGTGAGAACTTCCGTTCACGTGATCCTGAGTGAACTGTT
>RGDC01000168.1 GCA_009918005.1 Actinomycetota bacterium | reverse complement strand
AAAACTGAACCGTTGGAATTTAAAAATGCTCCACCCCAACCGTCTTTGTGGATAGTGGACAGGTCAGTTAACAATGAAAGATCTGAACCCAATGCCTGCGTTGTTGTCATTGGTGAATCGCTCACCCAGCAAAATAATCTGCACACTTCAAAAGCTCCTGGTCACTTAGAGTTCGATGAACTAGAGGACATTAAAGAACGCATTGCGCGCCCAGTCATCGCCTAGATCCTTCGCCTTACGATACTCGGCACCGCGCAGGGCAAGTAGGCACTCAATCATTTTCTCTCCAAGCGCCGTAACCATTACCGGATCTTTCGCCAATAATTCATGCGCTTGCATTTGATCGGTAGGTAGAGGCTTAATTCCACATGCAACCATTTCTGCATCAGTTAAGCGAGCAGGATTTCCTTTACAGTCACTTGGCGGCTGTAAGTCTCGCTTAATTCCATCGATACCAGCATAAATTAAGGCTGCAAGCACCAAATATGGATTGCTACTTCCATCGCATGCCTTTAACTCCAAATTAATACTTTCGGATTCTCTACCTCTAAATGGTGAGGCAACTCGTACCGTGCATTCGCGATTGTCGTAGCCCCACGAAACTGTGTTTCCCGCCCATGAGTCTGGCTTTAATCGATCGTAGGAGTTATAAGAAGGACAAGTAATCGCAATCAAGGCCGGTAAGTGTTCAAGTATTCCTGCCACAAAACTCATACCGAACTTTGAAAGTCGATCAGGTGATTCGGAGTTATAAAGCAAATTTTTAGATTCATCCATTGACCAAACGGAGAAATGTAAATGCGCGCCAGATCCGATTCCATCAGCGAACGGTTTTGGTGCAAACGATGCGTGTAAACCATGGGTGATTTCTGCAGTTCCACGCACGGTATCTCGGAACTTGATTTGGTTATCGGCACTGGCCAAAGCGTCGGTATAGCGAATCGCAATTTCCTGTTGACCTGGACCGTATTCATTAATTGCCTGTTCAACAACCATGCCTTGAACCGTTAAGTTATCGACCATGTCGTGAATCACATGAGCGACTCGATCCATACCAGAACTTGAATAGACCGGGCCATCATTAAATGGATGGTAGCCAGATTCATCTTTGGTAGCTAAGTAAAACTCATTTTCAAATGACGAGAATATTTTCAGACCATTTTCGGCCGCATATGCAATTGCGCGCTTGAGGATTGATCGACTGCAAGTTGGATTTGGGGTGTAGTCATACTCCATCTGATCGCAGATAAAACTTGCCGTTCGGTCTAGCCATGGCAACTCGGTGTAGGTTGCAGGATCAGGTACAACTCGCAATTCCCCTACCGGAATCATGTCCTCGATATGAATTAAATCTTCAAACACATTGACGGCATTTTGGGCCCGGGTTAATCCCAGCCCTTCGTCAATTTTGCTATTGAGTTGACTACCGTGAGCTGTCTTTCCTCGAATCATTCCCGATGGGTCGCAATAAAGAAATCTAATTAACCGAACATCATTTTTTTCAGCGGTCTTCAAGACATCGTCACGTGTGAGTCGTTTCATACTCGTTATGTTTCCAGAGAAATTGGCCTAAGACAAGGTTCGTGGCGATCTTTGGCAACGTGGACATCTAAATGAGGATCGATTGGCAAATGCTTCGCGCACAATTATGCTTCCGCATCGATCGCACGGTTCATCTTCGCGGCCGTAAGCATTCAACTCTTGCGAGAAGTAACCGCTCTCTCCGTTTACATTGACGTA
>RGDC01000167.1 GCA_009918005.1 Actinomycetota bacterium | reverse complement strand
CATGCTTGGAATTGCATGTGGCATGGGATATAACTTTTACTTTAAATTTTCCCCGTTATCTCCAATTCCTTACGCCATTGCATTTGCAGCTCTGCCATCTTCAATCGCTATCTCAAAAGAGATAACCCCACCAACATGGATGTGGCTAGGCGGCGCGCTCTTTGGGATGGCAGCTCATTTCATAAACGTGATAAAAGATATGAAAGAAGATCACTTCAGCGGAATCAATGGTCTACCGCAAAGATTAGGAACAAAAGGCTCAATCTTTACTGCGATAATTCTTGTAGTTCTAGGAATAGCAACGCTGGTTCGCTACACCTAGAACCTCAGCTATCTCCGAGCAGTAGCGTTCCAGGTGAGTGTTGAAGGTAAGCGATCTGAACTTCCTGCAAAGTCAAACTTCAAGGAGCAAGTTCCGCTAGCAGAAACAGTTACATATGCTCGATTGATAACTCCACCAGTTCGATCCCACAACTCATTCTTCGCAACTTGGCAGACAGAAGGAGTAAGTGATGCAACGCTTAATAAAGTGGCCAAGCTAGTTAATCCACTCATCATTGTTGTATCAACAAACCCAAAAGTTGAGAGAACTTGATGAGGCCCTGCGCCAACAAGCGAATTTGTTGAAGTTACAGCAATAACAGTTCTTGCCTTAACAAATTTGAATGTTCTATCAACAGCTGTAGCGGGATTAAATCGAGAGTCACCGTCTTGAGAGACTCGAATAGTACAAGTCCATGAAGGGGCATCTGCGAGACGAGATTGTCGCTGTATAGAAGTACCTGATGACATATTAATTACATAACAGACTTCCGGGGTTAGAGATGTGTAAGTGACTGGCAAACCAGAAGTTGATCTTGCGGAAATTGTTTGTGCAGCATTCTTCTCCCAATCGGTAAGAGAAGAGACCGTCAATGTCTGCGAAGATTTAGTAATAGGTGTTGGAGAAGGTGTTGGAGTTGGTGCAGCCACAGGTGTAGCGGCTACGACCGTAACAGTTCCAATCACTTTCCAGTCAGAGAATTTGTCCCATTGGTCAATGGCGCGTGCCATCACAGAGTAAGTACCTGCAGCTAAGGAGCATGGGACCGTTAAGTTGTTTAGCCAAATACCATCTTGAACGGTTCCTGACTTCATGTACAAAGTTTCAAGTGCCGATGTTGCACCTAAGGAGTTAAATAGCCCCGCAGTCACATTCTTGACTCGAGAATCATCCTTAACTTGTACTCGAATTTCAGAAATCGTTGTGCAGACACTTACTGTTGCTTGTGAAACCGATCCGGTAATCACTGAAGGAGCAGAGGTGTCAGGTATAGCTGCAGCGGTAACAGTGAATTCACCTGCGAGAGTCCACGCGGTTGAATTCTTTGCGGCATCAATAGCCATAACTTCAGCGCGATATTTTCCAGTTACAGAGCGACATGGGACAACCCAGTCATTCTTATAGTTTCCAGAAAGCGCATTTCCTTCAATTCGATATGCGCTAAATGACGCAAGTGGGTTGCCAATTGGATCAATGATTCTGATATTTACCGTGGTTACACCAACGTTGTCAGTAAATCTCGCAGTTATGTTGCTGAGAGTCTGACAAATCTCAAGAGATTGAGGCGTAACTGAGCTACTAACAAAGACTGGTTTTGCAGTATCAGAACCTGGCGCAGGTGCAGGCGTAGGAGTTGGTGTCGGAGTCGGAGTCGGAGTTGGAGTTGGTGTCGGTGTGGGTGTTGGGGTCGGTGTTGGTGTCGGAGTCGGAGTTGGTGTCGGTGT
>RGDC01000166.1 GCA_009918005.1 Actinomycetota bacterium | reverse complement strand
CCAAGGTTTTCTACGATTTTACTTACGGCGTTTGTTTTTCCGATGAGGTCGCTTATTGGTTTACTGCTGACCCGCCCGTAGGCTTTTTTGGCCTTGATGCGGTAACTAAGATCGCGGGCCAGTTGCTCGAACGCTTGGATAAGAAAGGATCAAGCGGCGCTGCGTGGGAGGCCATCGGGCCGCAAACCTTCATCAAACGTGTTGCGCAGCGCTTTATTGAACTCACGGGTTTAGATGACATTAACGATCTTGGGTTAGCGCCGACAACGCGTGAAGTCGTTGATGCTTATTCGGGCGCAGTATCCTTTGAAGACGTTTATAACTATGTTGACCTTCGAACAGGTCGCGTGATTGAGAACATCCCTCAAAGTCTTTACGGGTTCACGATTGAAGGTTTTAGCGAGGGCGAAGGCTTTACATGGGCAAGCCTGATCTATGAAAACGGGCAATGGGTTTTCAGAACCACGGGCGAGGCAACCGGCCTTAAATGGTTGTTGTCATCCGATTTGTTTAAGATTGTCACCATCGGGCTTGCGATATGGGGCATTGGTGCCGCGCTTGCAAGCATTTCAACCGCAGGCGCAACGGTTGCCAATGTTGCGCAATTAACCGCAAGCGTTAATAATCTTCCGGGTGTTGATTTAGGCATTGTCGGGGATGTTGCCGCAGGCATTTCGGGCGGGATCAAGCTCGCCGCAGGCATACCAGGAGCAGAAAGCATGTTCGATTTTGATCCGGGAAGTTTTGATCTCCCTGATTTTGACGCGGGCAGTTTTAATATCCCCGTCGTTGATTCGGGCTTGCTTGAAGTAAGCCTGACGCTTGAGGATATTGGCGCAAGCGTGATCGATTTTGACGCGTCAATCTTTGCCGATTTTGGCCTTGAAGCAACCGATTTGATCCCCGATGATTTTGGGAATCTTTTCACGGTCGCAGGCGAAGCGGTGGTGCTTGATCCTGAAACCTATGTGAAATCGATCTACATCGACGAGGGCGGCAATTATCGCGATTACACCAATCGCATCGTATTGAGTCAGCCCGAAGCTGATGCGATCTTCAATGAATCAGGCGCAGACAATGATGCGGTATTTGCTGCGTTGGCGAATCGTGCGCAAGGATTAGCAGGCAATTCGTTTGTTGCTGAAGCAGGCCCGAACGGTCGCCCTGCGGGAACCCCTGCACCCGCTGCGCAAGGCGAAGTGCCTTTTTTCCAAGCCTTAAGCCAGGAGGTGATGGGATGGTTCAAAACCATCACAAGCTACTCGCTTGCCAAGGAGCAACTGGACAAAACCGGACGTTACACGCCGCCTTATCAAACCAATCCCAACGGCACCGCTTACTCGCAGGTGCCAGGGGTGCCGGTGCGCCGCGCCGATGGTTCGACCGTGGTGAACAATGGCAACGGGACGCAGACGATCCAATACCCGAACGGGCAGGTTCAAACGGTACCGACGAACTTAAACCCGCAATCGTTCAATCAGAGTCAATTCGGGGGCAGCGGTGCGCTCATCCCTGGTATTTCGAATCAAACCCTGTTGATTGCGGGCGCAGGCTTGCTCGCGGTCGTCTTACTTGCCCGGAGAACGTAATATGAGTTATGAAAGTGAAATGGACGCGGGAAACATCCCCGTCGGCATGACGCGAGAACAGTATTTAGCAGTTGAAAGTTTTGCGCCTAATGCCTCAGTAATTATTTCGCAAAACCAAACCCAAGGCGAATCTTGGACTGACACCGCGCAGAAAATTCTGACGGGTCTTGTGATGACCGA
>RGDC01000165.1 GCA_009918005.1 Actinomycetota bacterium | reverse complement strand
AGGTCTTCGCGTACAGAGGTGATACCAACTTCATGACAATCTTTATGTTTGCCACCAACGTAAGAATGTGAACCAGGATCATTGCCAACCAGGATGGTTCCAAGTCCAGGGAAAATCCCTTTGGCATTTAATGCCGCAACTCGAGTTGCTAAATCTGCCTTTACTGCAGCGGCAGTAGCTTTTCCATCGAGAATGACTGCGGTCACGGTGCCTACTTTTGAATTAGAAAGTGTTACTTAATTTTACAGGTACTCAACCGATGCATCAGTCAAAGCAGTCCAAAGATGCTTCGCAAAGGATGCTCTTGGGAAAAGTAAGTAACAGTTTTCGCAACAGTGCCACATTATGAGTGGTGCCTTAGCAAGAACGCCTTGGCTACAAGCATCGATTGGAAAATGCTCATCCCTAAGGTCTTGTTCCCAGTAATGAGCCAGCACATCTTTAGCGCTTGGTCCATAGATTTCAATCTTGGTTCGCTGCGAACTAACGTCAACTAACGAGATGTGATGAGCCTCTTGGACTGGCTTAAGCAAGGCCTGAATATCAGCAGTTCCCGTTAAATACCACCAATCTGGACCAAGGCACAGGGCGCTCACACCACCTGCAGCCGGTATTTCATCTTCTGTAACAATGCAGTCTGCGTTGTTTCGGGAAACTCTGCCGACTGTAGTAGGAAGTACTACTCCGAGGGCAGCGACCGCTGCAAGGAAACCGTTTGAGTCAGGATCAACCCGCAAGTCAAAGCCAGGTGTGAATGGAACTTCGTGCATGAAAACTTTTGCAGCGTCACCATGCTTTACGCCACCAAGTGGACTCTTTGCAATCTCGATATTAACCATCACGACGTGTGTTCTCCTTATCAACAAATACTGAATCGGTGATTACGCCAGTTACAACGCGATCTGCCATCGGGATTGCAATCTTCTCGCCCTTGCGAGCTAGACCGTTAGCAACAAGTGCAAGTGCAAAAGATCGACCAAGAGCAGCTGATTCATAGGAGCTAGTGATGTATCCAATGTGCTTCACCGGTGGTGGGGTAGCAGCATCCGAACCAGCGACAATGTAAGCACCTTCAGGGATTACATACGAGCCATCATCGGCCAGAATTCCAACGAGTTGGTGACGGCCATCGCGAGCTGTGTCAGCCCGACTAAATGAACGTTTACCAATGAAGTCATCCTTCTTCTTCGAGACAATCCAATTCATGTCTAAGTCATCAGGGGTTTGGGTCCCATCAGTTTCCTGACCTACGATCACAAAGCCCTTTTCAGCGCGAAGCACATGCATTGTTTCGGTTCCGTACGGAGTGATATTTAAGTCTGCGCCCTGAGACATTACAGATTCCCAAATGTGCAAGCCATAAATTGCTGGCACATTTATTTCATACGCAAGTTCGCCAGAGAACGAGATTCGCGCAATTCGAGCTGGCACTCCAGCAACCTCTGCGTGCTTGTTTTCCATGAACGCAAAAGATTCATTGGATACATCAAGTGACGGCGCAAGACGCTTCATTAATTCGCGACTCTTTGGACCAACAATTGCCACAGTAGAAATCTGCTCTGTCACTGAAGTGCAGTAAACCTCGAGATGTGGCCATTCAGTTTGTAACCATTCCTCTAACCAGTCCAGAACCTTCGCGGCGCCACCAGTGGTGGTAGTCATCAACCAGTGGTTTTCGCTGATTCGAGTGGTAACACCATCATCAAAGACCATGCCGTCAATGCCACACATCAAGCCGTAGCGGCTCATTCCAACTTTCAAAGTTGAGAACATGTTGGTGTAGATCAAGTCCAAGAATTCACCGGAATCTTTACCTTGAATGTCGATCTTG
>RGDC01000164.1 GCA_009918005.1 Actinomycetota bacterium | reverse complement strand
TCACGATCGAAATGCCGTTTGCAGACCTGCAGCCAGCTTTGGATTCTGCTTATACGCGCATTGCCTCTCAGGTAAATATTCCAGGCTTTAGAAAAGGCAAAATCCCGAATCGCATCATTGATCAGCGCGTTGGTCGCGGAGTCGTTCTAGAAGAAGCAGTCAATGACGCAATTCCGACTGGTCTAGCACAGGCAATGATTGAAAACAAGATTGTTCAAATTGGCCGTCCCGAAGTTGACGTAACAACACTTGATGAAGAGACCGGATTAATTTTCACAGCTGAGCTTGATATTCGTCCAGAATTTGAATTACCTAAGTTTGACTCACTAAAAGTTGTTGTAGACGATGCGGAAGTAACAGCCGATCAGGTTGAAGAACAGCTAACAGGTCTTCGCGGGCGCTTTGGTGCCTTAAAGGAAGTATCACGCGCAGCAAAAGATGGTGACGTACTTTTAGTTGACTTAAGTGGCGATCATGAAGGTCAAGTAGTTGAAGAATTAGCAGCAACGGCATTCAGTTACGAACTTGGTTCTGATGACATGGTTCCAGGATTTGATGATGCAGTTCGTGGCGCAAAGGCAGACGAAGTTCGTCACTTTTTGTTTACGCCTTCTGCTGGTCAATGGAGTGGCAAGGGAATCACGGTTGAGGTAGGCGTCAAAGCAGTTCGTGAACGCGAATTGCCAGATGCTGACGATCAGTTTGCACAGGTCGCAAGTGAATTCGACACAATTGGTGAATTGCGAGAAGATATTCGCACTCGCCTTGGCCGAGTTCGCTTAATTGAACAGGCGTACCAGGCTCGTGACCTAACACATGACGCACTCATGATGGCAGTAAAAATTGATCTTCCAGAGCGCACAATTCAGGATGAAATTGATGCTCACTTTGATGATGGGCATGGTGATGAGGCTCATAAAACGGAATTTGAAACCAACACACGTAATGGCCTTAAGTCCCGCATAGTTCTCGACAAGATTGCTGAAGTCGAAGACTTGCAGGTTAATGATGCCGAACTTTCGCAGTGGTTAATGCAGGAAGCCCAGCGCTACAACATGGCCCCAGATCAGTTTGCTGACCAGCTGGTTCAGTCCGGTCAGGTGCAAGGTGCAGTTTCGGAAGTTCGCCGCGCTAAAGCACTTGCGCATGTGCTTGAGAGCGTGAACGTTGTAGATAAATCTGGTAACAAAATCGATCTGGAATCAGTACTTCGTGGCGATGAATCAGATGCAGATTTTGATGCCAGCTCAGATCAGGAAAACTTTGAGGCCGACGAATAGTCGGACTCAAAGCAAATAAATACCGCGAGGCCGACGAATAGTCGGACTCAAAGCGAATAAATACCGTGAGGCCGACGAATAGTCGGACTCAAAGCGAATAAATACCGTGAGGCCGACGAATAGTCGGTTTCTCCAACGCTAAGAGCGAACATACCCATGTCGCCCCTGCCAATGTCAGTCACACCCCTTAGTGTTTAGTTGTTACTAAACATTTAGGAGTATTTGTGAGCGGCATCGAGGTACCGGGATTAACACTTCCGGAAGCACGCACCCCGTCCCCATCCGGTCAGCAATTTGGCGACTCGGTTTACCAGCGCCTGTTGCAAGATCGCATCATCTTTATGGGAACTCAGGTTGCAGACGAAATGGCAAACGCAATCTGTGCTCAGATCCTGCTGTTAGCCGCAGACGATCCTGAAAAAGACATCTTCCTTTACATCAACTCTCCAGGCGGATCAATCAGCGCCGGTATGGCAATCTATGACACCATGCAGTTCGTTAAGAATGACATTGCAACAGTTGCCATGGGTCTTGCTGCATCTATGGGTCAG
>RGDC01000163.1 GCA_009918005.1 Actinomycetota bacterium | reverse complement strand
CATGCTTGGAATTGCATGTGGCATGGGATATAACTTTTACTTTAAATTTTCCCCGTTATCTCCAATTCCTTACGCCATTGCATTTGCAGCTCTGCCATCCTCTATCGCGATCTCAAAAGAGATAACCCCACCTACATGGATGTGGCTTGGGGGAGCACTCTTTGGAATGGCAGCTCATTTCATAAATGTGATTAAAGATATGAAAGAAGATCACGTCAGCGGAATTAATGGTCTGCCACAGAGATTAGGAACAAAAGGTTCAATCTTTGCGGCAATAATTCTTGTAGTACTAGGAATAGCAACGCTGGTTCGCTACACCTAGAACTTCAGTTATCTCCGAGCGGTTGCGTTCCAGGTAAGCGTTGTGGCTTCACGATCCTTGGTACCGGCAAAATCAAACTTCAAACTACATGTTCCAGTAGCGAGAACTGTCACATAAGTTCGATTGACTATTCCACCGGTTCGATCCCATAAGCCATGCGAATCAACGCGGCAGATTGTGGGCGTTAAGTTCTGCACGGTCAGTAAATGTCCAAGACTTGTGAGCCCGCTCATTGCTACGTTATCCACAAGTCGAACTCGTGTTACAACAGCTTGAGATTGAGCGCCCGTCAATGAAGCTGCATTCTCCACGACTAAAACCATCGGAGCTTTTGCGTACTTGAATGATCGTTCGACCGAAGTGGCTGGCGCAAAGCGATCATCACCACTTTGCGAAGCGCGAATTGTGCAGGTCAGGTTGGCAGTCTCTGAAACATTGAGTGCGGTTTGAACTGCAGGCCCTGTAGACGGATAGAGAACAATGCAAATATTTGGAGTAAGAGATGTATACGTTATAGGTAATCCAGAACTTGCATTGGCAAGTAGCGGTTGTGATCTTCCTAGTGAGCGATCTACGAGCGCTGGGAAGTCAATCGTTTGTGGAGCGCTTGCACCTGGCGCAGGAATTGTTAGACCAGCAAAAGTAAAACTCCATGAAGCATTCGATGGTTTCATATCACCAGTTCCGGCAAATGCAATATTTACCGTACAAACTCCATTGCTCTTTGGGCGAATTGTTACCCGCGGTCCGCGCGAATCCTCTTCGGTGTATTCAAGTGCGGTACAAACGGAGGGAGTGGAAGAGGCAAATGTTATTCCTTTGCTCCAAGACGAAACTCGACCTTCAGTTGAACTTACATTCGCTAACAAGAATGCGCCACTAATCGGTACAGAATTTGGGGCAATTACATTCACCCTCGTCGATTGACGTAGGAAAGTGATTGATTGAGTGACTGGTGTTGCCGCTAAATATGAAGTATTTCCCGTCTGATTAGCGGTGAAGCTACACGTCAGTCCATCGATAGCTGCCAGTGGATATCTAGGCTGGATGGAATATTTGCCACTTCCAAGGTCCAGTAACTGACACGAGGTGGGTGAATTATTTGTATAAGTCACTGGCAAATTCGACGAAGCTGTTGCAAGTAATCTTGTGGTGGAACAATTACTCCTGCTTCACCCATTATTGGTTCGATGATTACCATGGCCGTTTTCTTACTGATTGCCTTGCCCATCGCATCGATATCCCCATAAGGAACATGCTTTACGCCCTTGATCAAAGGTAAAAAAGGTTCGCGCTTAGAAGGTTGTCCGGTTAATGACAGCGCACCCATTGTGCGACCATGAAAAGCACCTTGAGCTGCAACAACACGAACCTTTCCGGTGCGACGTGAAAGTTTTAGCGCCGCTTCGTTTGCTTCAGCTCCCGATTGGCAAAAGAAAACTTTTGCATTCTTGTCGCCAGTCATCGCTGTCAGTTTTTCAGCCAAGGAAATCGCATTGGGGTGCGCATAAAAGTTACTGACGTGGCTCAAAATGGA
>RGDC01000162.1 GCA_009918005.1 Actinomycetota bacterium | reverse complement strand
TAACCCAATTACCCCGTAAAGTTGGGGCTAGATCCACACAAGGGATCGTAATAGGTGGGAGAACCATGCTTCGCGAATTACTAGTTTCAGCATCACGCAGTGAAAAGTTGGAGCACCTTGTTTCAACATCACCATTGAGTCGTGGCGTAGTGAATCGATTTGTTGCAGGAACCACAACCGCTGACGTTGTCGCAACGGTTCAGAATCTTCATAACCTGGGGCTTTTGGCAACTGTTGATCGTCTTGGTGAAGACACACTAGATCGCGCCGCCGCTGACATGACTGTTGCTGATTACAAAGAGTTACTTCTGGCACTCTCTGGTGCAGGACTATCCGATAGTGCAGAAGTGTCCGTCAAATTGTCTGCAGTTGGTCAAGCACTTGGTGATAGCGGCGAGAGTATTGCTCTTGAGAATGCCTTGGAAATTTGTTCAATCGCAAAACAAGTTGGCACCACTGTTACTTTCGATATGGAAGATCACACCACGATTGATTCAACCTTGCGCATCTTGTCGCAAGTTAGAAAAGAATTTCCAACTACCGGTGGTGTTCTCCAGGCACAGTTACATCGAACTGAAGATGATGTGGCCGCATACTCTTACAACGATTCCCGTATCCGCCTATGCAAAGGCGCCTATGCAGAAGCAGCCGATGTTGCGTTCGTAGATCGTGGCGAAATTGATAAAGCTTACGTACGAAGCATGCGGGCACTTATTGAGTCCGATGCTTATCCAATGTTGGCAACTCATGATCCCCGGCTGATCCAAATTGGTCAGGCATTGGCGCTACGCAGTGGTCGTAAAAAAGAGACTTTCGAGTTCCAGATGTTGCTTGGTGTTCGCCCCGAAGAACAAGTTCGCCTGGCAGAGCTCGGACATAAAGTTCGAGTTTATGTTCCGTACGGCGACCAGTGGTACCCATACTTAATGCGACGGATGGCAGAAAAGCCGTCTAACCTCTCATTGTTCCTACGTTCGTTAGTCTCCAAAGGCTAGGACCGCGTTATGACTACCGCCATAATCGGGGCTGGCGTAATGGGTGAGACCTTGCTTTCTGGTCTGTTACGAGCTGGAGTTCCTAAATCCGAGTTACTGATAGCTGATCGCCGAATCGAAAGATCGGCTGAAGTCACTGCAAAGCATGGAGTAGAAAACGGTACTAACCAGGAAGTCTCAGCCAAAGCCGACACTGTTGTTTTAGTTGTGAAGCCGCAAGACATGGCGATTGTGCTTGGAGAAATCAAAGATTCACTTAAACCGGGAACTCTTGTAGTTTCGTTAGCGGCTGGAATCACAACTAGCTTCATGGAAGATTTATTGCCAGCTAAAACCGCGGTAATTCGGGTTATGCCAAATACCCCAGCTCTAGTTGATCAAGGCATGGCTGCGATCAGCTCAGGTACGAACAGTACGGAGGATCATCTTTTAACCGTTGAAACTTTGCTACGAAGTGTCGGACAAGTTGTCAGAGTTCCTGAGAAATATCAGGATGCGGTCACTGCTATTTCAGGTTCTGGGCCGGCTTACATTTTTTATGTTGTCGAAGCAATGATCGAAGGCGGTGTGATGCTTGGCCTACCGCGCGATGTTGCAAATGAGCTGGTGCTGCAAACGGTTTATGGCGCCGCAACGATGCTTAGGGAAACTAACGAACATCCAACGGTTTTACGTGAGCAAGTTACTTCTCCAGGTGGCACAACTGTTGCTGCACTTCGCCAGTTCGATGACTTTAAAGTTCGTGCTGCGTTTTTGAGTGCGATGGAAGCAGCGCGGGATCGTTCAAAAGAACTGGGTATGCAATAACCAGTTCTTTTGAACCAATGAATACAGTTCAAGATTGTTTTTGCTCTGCCGGCAATAAATTACACGCGTGTAATT
>RGDC01000161.1 GCA_009918005.1 Actinomycetota bacterium | reverse complement strand
GTTGGCAATAGCTCGGCTACGGCTAGAACTTTCAGAATCCACGGTAAGGGTAACCTCGAAGGTATTGTGTCTGGTGCGTTCACACTGACCACTGCAAATCCAGCTGTGATCACTCGTATTACTCCAAATACGAGTACCGCAAGACAGGCTGCAAATAACCGTGCGGATACATCAAGCGCAACAATTGGTGTCGAGAACACTTCTTATGGCGCTGCAAAAGAATTCGATCAAGGTGATGCCTCTGTTTCACCAACAGCGGTTGACTTGTATGTAAGCACTGTCACTGGCAAGACTTTGAGCTTCGGAATTACGACTTCGTCGACTTCTGGTGGCTTGATTGTTGCGACAGTTGCAGCGCGAACAGGCGTAATTCTTCCTAAAGGTATTACTGCAGGATCGAAGAACTACACCACTGACACTGAATTCTCTTATCTGTCTTTGGCTGCAACAGCGCCAAATCCAGGTGAGGGTTACGACATTACCTTCGGAATGGCAAATGGAAAATCGGTAAGTTACTCCGTTACCTACAAATCACCAACCGTAAGCGGTAACACCGGTGAGGGATCTGTAGTGACCAATCTCGATGGAAATACAATGAAGGCCGCTGTTGGTTCAACAAACACAGTAACCTGGACCGTCAAAGACGGATTCGGATCTCCTGTGTCTGGTGCAACAGTGAGAGCTCAGCACAACAGAACTGCAAACGGCGCTTATTCTGATCTAGTGTCGGCGACAACTGACGCTAACGGAAACGCAAGCTTCACATTTACTGATGCATTGACTCTTGCAGCTTCAGGTCTAACGACTCTGAATCGTGCGGGAACTGTTCAATACTATGTAAGTACATCTAACGCAACTTCCAATTTGACAAGCACTCGTAACATCAACTACACCACCGCAGCATTCATCACCCCAAGTGCAATTACTGCAACGGGTAATGAAGTAACTGATGCGGTCGGTGCTGCTGCTGGTACGTACAATTTGGTTGACACGGTTATCAGCGAGACAATTACTGTTACCACTGAAACTGGTTCAGTAATGGCTGGTATTCCTTACTCAGCTGCGCTGTCTGCTGGACTCTATGAGCGTCTAAACTACGCTTCTGGACTTACACAGCTAAGCGGTTTCACAAATTCAAGTGGTCAGGCATTCATCCGTGTAGCTTGCTACAAGTCAGGCGCACAATCTGTAACTTGGACAGTTGGAACTTTGACTAAGACCGTTAGCTTCACTTGCCAATCAACATCGAGCAAGTTGCGAGCACTTTCGGTTGCTTCTACTGCTGCAGCTGCAACTGTAGATCAAACAACTGAAATCACAGTTACTGCTACAGATATCTACGGAAACGTAGTTCCTTCTGCAGCCTTGACGGTCACTTACACAGGAGCTAATGCGCGAATTGTTTCTTACAATGGCGCACAAGGTGCTACAGCTACAACTGATAGCGCTGGTAAGCTCGTAATTGGCGTTTATGCTGATAAGGCTGGAACAGGTACGTTGCGCGTCACCACTACTGGTGGAGTTCTTGCGACAACTACTACGACAACCCAAGGCGTTGCTCCAATTGCACGTGTTGACGACTTGTCAGTGACTGTTACATCAACCGGCGTTTCAGCGGTACAAGCTGCAGCAGAAGCTGCGACTGATGCCGCCGCTGAAGCTATCGATGCTGCTAACGCTGCAACTGATGCTGCAAATCTAGCTGCTGAAGCAGCGGATGCAGCTACAGTCGCTGCTGAAGAAGCACGCGATGCTGCTGATGCAGCAACCGCCGCAGTTGAAGAGCTTGCTACTCAGGTTGCCACATTGATGGCGGCCTTGAAGGCTCAGATCACAACCTTGGCGAACACTGTTGCCAAGATTGCTAAGAAGGTTAAGGCGTAAGTCGT
>RGDC01000017.1 GCA_009918005.1 Actinomycetota bacterium | reverse complement strand
TGCTTCACTCTCTGCTGCATACCCGCCTGCAGTTTGAAATAGCTCCTCGGCAGTAGCGTATTTCCGCATTGCCTTGTCGCGAACTTTTTCATCTTCGGAGCCCATGTCAATCTCGCACTGGCGCATGCGCTTTATAAGTTCATCTAAACCTCTCGCACTTAAAATTCGATCCATAGCGATGACATCTAGATCACCTGTCCGTGGATCTTGCGGCAAATAGCCAACTGATGCAGAGGTAGCGATCACACCCTTGGCAGGCTGAATTTGACCAGCCAGAACCTTAGTTAATGTCGTTTTACCAGCCCCATTGCGACCAACTAACCCAACACGATCGCCACTATCTACCCGAAAAGTTGCCCCAGAGAGCAGCAGCTCAGCCCCTGCGCGCAATTCAATGTCTGTTGCTTGAATCACGACTTAAACAGGCCAATCTATAGGTATGCGAGAAGTCGCAAACTTGATGCTATCAAAATTACAGGTTGAAACCCAGCGCGCGAAGCATTTCGCGACCTTCGTCAGTGATCTTGTCTGGACCCCATGGCGGCATCCAAACCCAGTTCAACTTAAAGTCAGAAACATGGCCGTCAAGTGCAGCGCGTGTTTGGTCTTCAATTACATCTGTTAGCGGGCAAGCTGCGGAAGTAAGCGTCATGTCGATCGTTGCAATGTTCGCTTCATCAACAGTCACCGCGTAAACCAATCCAAGGTCGACCACGTTGATTCCGAGCTCTGGGTCAACAACGTCTTTCATCAATTCAAATACGTCATCTTCTTGTAAGACTGTCATTAGTTCTACTCCTTGTTTGATTCGTCAGAGTCGTTAACACTAGTTGAGTTGCTAAAACCTGCTTGAATCGCCGCATCTTTCCAAGCCATCCATGCAAGCAAAGCACACTTGACTCGAGCTGGGTATTGCGCAACGCCTGCCAAAGCTATGCCATCTCCCAAAATATCCTCATCAGCATCAACTGAGCGCTGCAACATAGCAATCAGGTGGTCTACTGCGGCTTCACCAAATTCAAAATCATGGTCGTTGATCTGGTCGTACATAATTGAGGCAGATGCTTGACTGATCGAACAGCCCATGCTGTCGTACGAGACGCTCAATTTTCCATCTTCGCTACGAGTTACCCGCACAGTGATCTCATCGCCACATGTTGGATTGACATGGTGCACTTCAGCATCAAAGTTCTCGGCTAAACCTTTTCCATGTGGGTGTTTGTAATGGTCGAGAATAATCTCTTGATACATGTTTTCAAGTTTCATCTTTAAACCCCGAAGAATTTCTTTGCTGAGTAAATCCCGGCAACTAAAGCGTCGACATCATCGAGGTCGTTATAAATATAGAAAGTTGCACGAGTGGTTGCCTGAACCCCATATCTGAGACAAGCCGGTTTGGCGCAGTGCTGACCAACTCGAACTGCAATTCCACTTTCGTCCAACACCTGACCAACATCATGCGGATGTAGGCCTTCTAGAACAAAGGAAACAGCCGACCCACGATCAATGCTGTTTTCTGGGCCGATGATTCGTATGCCTGGAATGCCAGCTAACCCTGCAAGCGCAGCCTCAGTAAGCATGTGTTCGTGCTGGGCTACCGAAGCCATACCCAAATCATTCAAGTAATCCACAGCAGCCGACATACCAACGGCTTGCGCTGCCATTGGAACTCCGGCTTCGAACCGTTTCGGAGGTGCGGCGAAAGTGGTTCGCTCCATTGATACGGATTCAATCATTGATCCGCCTGAAATAAATGGTGGCATTGTGGAAAGTACTTCAGATTTACCCCACAGGCATCCAATCCCGAGCGGCCCAAGCATCTTGTGTCCACTCCAAGCGATGAAATCAACACCTAGTGCGACGACATCCACAGGCATGTGCGGCACGCTCTGGCAAGCATCAAGGAAAACTAAGGCTCCAACGGATTCGGCAAGTTTTACAATCGCAGTTACGTCATTAACGGTGCCCAGTAGATTTGATTGATGTGTGACTGCTACCAATTTGGTGCGTTCAGAAAAGAAGCTAGTGTCACTTAGATCTAACCGACCCTCTTCGGTTAGCCCAATCCAGCGAAGTACGGCACCTGTCTTCTCGCAAAGTTCTTGCCAAGGAACGAGGTTTGCGTGATGCTCCATTTCGGAAACCAAAATTTCATCTCCTTCAGCCAGAACGAATCGTTCTGAGCCTGGTGGAAGATCGGCTCCGCGCAACGACTTTAACGTCGCATTTAAAAACGAATAAGCGATGAGATTGATTGCCTCAGTCGCATTCTTAGTGAATACGAGGTCATCAGCATTTGCACCAATGAAGCTTGCGATGTTTGATCGGGCGTGTTCAAACGCATCTGTTGCCTCTTCAGCCAGTAGATGCGCGCCTCGATGCACAGCAGCGTTGTGGTTTTCATAGAAATTGCGCTCTGCATCAAGTACCTGGAACGGCTTCTGGGAAGTAGCTCCGCTATCCAGGTACACCAAGCGGTGATCATTGCGAACTGTCCGTTTAAAAATCGGAAAGTCCGCTTTGATCGCAGCAACGTCTAATGTGGCCATAAGTTATGCAGTTACAAATTGGGCGTAGCCGTTAGCTTCAATGTCGTCTGCAAGTTCTGGTCCGCCTTCGCGAACAATCCGACCGTCGTAAAAGACGTGTACGAAATCAGGCTTTACATATTTCAAGATTCGAGTGAAGTGAGTGATTAACAAAACTCCGGTTTCACCCTTTGCACACACTCGGTTGATTCCTTCAGAAACAACACGAAGTGCGTCAACGTCAAGGCCAGAGTCCGTTTCGTCTAGTACCGCAATCTTTGGGTTAATGAGTTCCATTTGAAGGATTTCAGTGCGCTTACGCTCTCCACCAGAGAAACCTTCGTTGACATTACGTTCGGCAAACTGAGGATCAATCTGCAATCCAGCCATTGACTCCTTTAGTTCCTTAATCCAGTGGCGAAGGTTGGGAGCCTCGCCGCGGATTGCAGTTATGGAAGTACGCAAGAAGTTCGAGATTGATACACCAGGTACTTCTACTGGATATTGCATCGCGAGAAATAGCCCGGCGCGAGCCCGCTCATCAACGCTCATCTCAAGAACGTCTTGACCATCCAGAGTCACCTGTCCACCAGTGATTGTGTACTTAGGGTGTCCTGCAATGGCATATGCAAGTGTCGACTTGCCAGAACCGTTCGGGCCCATGAGTGCGTGAATTTCTCCTGCTTTGACTGTTAGGTCAACGCCACGCAGGATTTCCTTCGGACCGTCTTCGGTTGTTACCTCAACCGTTAAACCTTTTATTTCAAGAACTGACATGACTAACTCCTCGCACTTTCGGATAATGAAACAAAAATCATTGGATCAGATTGGTTTTCTTCTAGCTTTATTGCAAAAGTCTTAAGTGGTGATGTAGCTGGTGGCCCGGAAGGTGTCCCGGTTCTTAAGTCGAATGAGGAGCCGTGTAGCCAGCATTCGATTGCACAGCCCTCTATATCGCCTTCACTTAGTGACACCTCGGAGTGAGTGCAAATGTCGCTAACCGCAAATATTTCGTCTGCAATTTTGGCAAGCAGAACATCTTCGCCGTCCACAACTACGCGCAGCGGCTTAGATTCCTCAAGTGCGGACTTTCTTACAGTTTCGAACATTGTCGTCATTAGATACGACCACCTAGACGGGCCTCGATGCTGTCTCTGACGCGGTCATTGATCTCTGGCACACCAATCTGCCCCAGCAAGTCTTCGAAGAATCCACGTAGCACCAATTTGCGAGCTTCATCTTCGTTAATGCCGCGTGACTGCAAGTAGAACAATTGCTCATCATCAAAGCGACCAGTTGTGCTTGCATGGCCAGCACCAACGATCTCGCCGGTTTCAATCTCAAGGTTTGGGACTGAGTCTGCTCGCCCACCACCGCTAAGTACTAGGTTGCGATTGATTTCATAAGTGTCAGTACCAACTGCATTAGCACGGATCAGCACGTCACCCACCCAAACAGTGTGTGCATCTTCACCATCTAGCGCGCCCTTATAGACAACATTACTTCGACAGTTAGCCTCACTATGATCAACAAATAGACGATGCTCTGCATGCTGTCCAGCGCCAGCAAAATAAAGTCCGATCAATTCGGCCTGTCCGCCTGGTGCGGCGTAATGAACGCTGGGAAGGATTCGAACTACCTCGCCACCAAGTGTTACGGATACATGCTTAGCTGAGGCGTCGCGGCCTAGCGTGATTCTGTGCTGAGCAAGATGAACCGCGCTGTCATCCCAATCCTGCAGCGAAACCACAGTAACTGAGCCACCATCAGCAACGTTGATGTCGATGTTTCCGGCATAAGTTGCGGATCCGATGTGATCAACGATCACTACCGCACTGGCAAACTTCTCTACGTTGATGTCGAGTTGTCCGAAGGCTACTGAATCAGATCCCACGATTGAAACCACGACAGTTTCGGTCAAATTCTGATTAGCTTCGATCGTTAACGACGAAACCGCATCGATTTGAGACCAGGCCCCGGCAGCAATCTTGTCTGTGAAACCAATTCTTTCACCTGATTTGGTGGCAGCGATTTCGAAGGAAGCGCCCGTAACCTTGTTTACCGCAATTGCCATGCTGCCAGTCGGCTTCACATCACCCTTGTGTAAGTCTCGAAGCCTAGACATCGGGGTAAACCGAAACTCTTCATCACGGCTTGTTGGCGTTGGAAAATCCGTCGGACTTAAGGACCGAATTACCGGAGTGTGGTCCTTGGGCGGAACAATAGCTACTTCGTGTTCTTTGACTTCAGCCATAATTAACCGACTGCGCCTTCCATTTGAAGTTCGATTAGTCGGTTAAGTTCAAGTGCGTACTCCATTGGAAGTTCTCGTGCGATTGGCTCTACGAAACCACGAACAATCATTGCCATCGCTTCGTCCTCCTCCATGCCACGCGACATTAAGTAGAACAGTTGATCTTCAGACACCTTTGAAACTGACGCCTCATGGCCGAGGGACACGTCATCATCGCGCACATCTACATATGGGTAGGTGTCTGAACGGGAAATGTCGTCAACTAATAGGGCGTCACACTTAACGGTGCTCTTACTGCCGTGACAACCTTCAAGAACCTGAACTAAGCCACGGTAAGAAGTACGTCCACCGCCACGCGCTACCGACTTACTAATGATCGAAGAGGAGGTAAACGGAGCTGCATGAACCATTTTTGCACCAGCATCCTGGTGCTGACCTTCACCTGCGAATGCAATGGATAGAGTTTCACCCTTTGCATGTGGACCTTGAAGCCAAATAGCCGGGTACTTCATAGTTACCTTTGAACCGATGTTGCCATCTACCCACTCCATAGTTGCACCTTCATGTGCAACGGCACGCTTGGTTACTAAGTTGTACACGTTGTTAGACCAGTTCTGAATGGTCGTGTAACGGCAGCGTGCACCCTTCTTTACGATGATCTCAACAACTGCTGAGTGCAACGAATCACTTGAGTAAATTGGCGCTGTGCAACCTTCGACGTAGTGAACGTATGCACCTTCATCAACGATGATCAGAGTTCTTTCGAACTGACCCATGTTCTCGGTATTGATGCGGAAGTAGGCCTGAAGTGGAATGTCCACGTGCACACCCTTTGGCACATAGATGAATGAACCGCCGGACCATACTGACGTGTTCAAAGCTGCAAACTTGTTATCACCAACCGGGATTACAGTTCCGAAGTACTCTCGGAAAAGTTCTTCGTGTTCACGAAGACCGGTATCGGTGTCAACAAAAATTACACCGAGCTCTTCAAGGTCTTCCCGAATCTTGTGGTAGACAACTTCGGATTCATACTGCGCTGCCACACCGGCTACTAAGCGTTGCTTTTCAGCTTCTGGGATTCCAAGACGATCGTAAGTGTTTTTGATGTCGTCTGGCAGATCTTCCCAGCTATTAGCTTGCTTCTCAGTCGAGCGAACAAAGTACTTAATGTTGTCGAAGTCGATTCCTGACAAGTCGCTACCCCAGTTAGGCATTGGTTTTTTACCAAACAAGTTGAGGCCCTTTAGGCGCAGATCTAGCATCCACTGTGGCTCACTCTTTAGGCCCGAGATGTTGCGAACAACTTCCTCGTTGATTCCGCGACGCGCGTTGGTACCCGCTTGGTCAGCGTCGTGCCAACCGAACTCATAGTTTCCAAGTGCGTCTAGATGTTCCTGTTGGGTTGTCATGCGTTTTCCCTTCGAGTGTGTGGAACTAATGTCGTGCAAACTGCGTGACCCTTGGCAATCGTTGCTAGGCGTGTCACGTGAACTCCGGTTAATTCAGAGAACGCTTTTGTTTCTTCTTCACATAGTGCTGGAAATTCGATAGCTACGTCTCCCATGGGACAGTTGTGCTGGCAAATCTGCGTTGAACCATAAAGTCCAGGAGTTTCTGTTGCTGCAAAGCCATCCTGATTAAGCGCATCAATTAGTGCAACTGCGCGTTCTTCGATAGTGGCAAGATTGGAAATTTCGTTATGACGAGATACAAAATCTTTCGCTATCGAGCTTGCAAACTCAGTAACAGCTCCGGAACCCACCGTGTTGTTCAAATACTTAACCGCGCTCAAACCTAAACTCTCTTGATGTTCGCCGAATCTGGCGCGACCGGCACCAGTCAGCATGAAGACTCGTGAAGGTCGTCCTCTACCTCGTTTAGAATCCAGCGCAGCTGGCCCATAAGGCGCGCGCTCACTGGATTCAACTAAACCCGTTTCGAGAAGTAGATCTAACTGTTTTCTCACGGCAGCCCCGGTAAGGCCCAAGGTTGTTGCAATGTCAGTTGCAGTGGAGGGTCCGGCTTGCAAAAGGGTGCGGGCAACTGTGGCTGCGGCAGAACCCTCGAATTTCACAACTTCATTGTTGCGTATATCGCGATCTTTTGCACCTTAGAGGTAATTACCGGCCAAGCGCCCAATAGGCACCCATTGGATAAGGCCTTTAGGCTGTAAGCGTGACTCCCCCAAAACTGCGTAACTGGCAACATCGGACTCTAATTGCCAATGTTGTAGCCCAGACCGGGATAGTCCTAACGGGCGCCACGGTTCGGTTAACTGCCTCAGGATTGGGTTGTCCTACGTGGCCAGAGTGTGTTGCCGGATCGATTGCGCCAACCTCAGAACAAACTGAGGCCTTTCACAAGTACATCGAATTTGGTAACCGTCTCCTGACTTTCGTTTTACTCATCGTCGCTATCGCATCCTTGTACGCAGTCTTTAGACACAATCGCGAACGTAAATCAGCTGGATTCAGCAAGCGAAGATCGCTGACGGTTTTGGCGCTTGGAATTTTTGGCGGCATCTTCTTTCAAGCAGTATTGGGCGGAATCACGGTTCTTACGGGATTGAATCCACTGATCGTGGCCGCACACTTCATCGTTTCCATCGGCTTGATTACTTTGGCAACAACACTGTTGGTAAAGGCGCAAGAGATAAATGACAAACCAGTAAGCGCCCAGGTCGCTAAACCAATCAAAATTGGAATGGAGATCCATTTACTGCTTGCGTTGCTTGTCATTATTTTAGGAACTCTTGTGACTGGCTCGGGGCCTCACGCAGGTGACACAAATGACATCGTCAGACTTGGATTTGAATATCGTGGCATAGCTACGGCGCATGCCGACTTAGTTTTGCTGTACGTTGGACTAACTTCCGGACTGTTGATTGCTCTTCATGCAACCTACGCACCCAAGGTTGTTATCAGGCGTGGTTGGTATGTATTTGGGATATGCCTGGCCCAAGGAATTGTTGGGTATACCCAATTCTTTACCGGGCTGCCGTGGGGACTCGTGGCAATACACGTATTGGGTGCTTGCTTACTTTGGATCTATTGCTTGAAGTTTTACTTAACCCGAAACACGAGAGGTTAACTTACAAAAACGGATCGATTCCGATTACTAGGAAGATCAGTGATAAATACGAGATCGACCAATGGAAAAGTCTCATTGGATTTATGTCGTCCAAATTTTTTCTAACTCTTGAACGCAACGCATACGCTTCATAAATGAATAGTGCACCGCTGGCGATGGCTATGCCCGAGTACAGCCAGTTCATTCCAGCAACTGGAATTAGTACCAAAGTCGTGGCAACCATAATCCACGAATAAGCGATGATTTGGTTTGCTACCTGAAGTGGCGTATCTGTAACTGGCAGCATCGGAACACCTGCAGCCGAGTACTCCTCTTTGTACCTCAGCGAAAGTGGCCAGTAATGCGGAGGTGTCCAGAAAAAAACGATTAGAAAAAGTATTACTGGAGTCCACGTAAGCGAATTGGTAACTGCACCCCAGCCGATCAAAACTGGCATACAACCAGCCGCACCACCCCAGACAATATTCTGAGAAGTTCTGCGCTTAAGCAGCATGGTGTAACCGACTACATAAAAGGCGATTGCAAATGCGGCCAAGGCGGCCGAGAGAATGTTAACGGTCAGTGCCAACACCGAAACTGACATTACGGAAAGCACTAATCCGAACAGAATAGTTTTCGATCCTGAAATTTGTCCGGTAGCAGATGGCCGGTTTGCAGTCCTATGCATCATCGCATCAATGTCTCGATCGAGGTAGCAATTCAAAACATTTGCGCCACCAGCAGCCAAAGTTCCGCCCAAAAGTGTCCAACAAACCAATGACCAAGATGGAAAGCCGCTTGCAGCTAAAAACATTGTTGGAATTGTGGTAACCAGCAGCAATTCGATGATTCTCGGCTTAGTCAACGCTAAGTAGGCCCGCCAGGTTGGGGTAATCCAGTTGGCAACATCTGACTTGGAATTGCTCAAATCATTAAGTTGCGCTGACACATAATGAGCCTACCTGCGCCAATCGCATGTCGCGAACGCCCAGTAGATAACCTTGGATCGTGAACAAATTCATCTGGACAGACTTAGATAATCAAGCCGTAACCGCAGCTCGCGCCCTAGCAATGGACAGCGTGCAAAAAGTTGGCAATGGTCACCCAGGCACCGCGATGAGTTTGGCACCAATGGCATATTTGCTTTTTCAAAAGTGGATTAATCACGATCCAGCGGATCCAAAATGGCATGGCCGTGATCGCTTTGTGCTTTCGAACGGACACAGCAGCATCACTCTTTACATACAGCTTTTTTTAAGTGGTTACGGTCTAGAACTTGAAGACTTACAGTCATTTCGCACCTGGGAAAGCAAAACACCAGGTCACCCAGAATTCGGACATACTGACGGGGTTGAGGCCACAACTGGCCCGCTTGGGACTGGGCTAGCCACTGCAGTCGGTATGGCGATGGACGCTCGCTACGTTCGTAACTTGCTGGATCCCAAAGCAGTAAAAGGACAAAGTGTTTTTGACCACAAAATCTGGGTCATCGCAGGTGATGGCTGTTTGCAGGAAGGTGTCACGTCTGAAGCGTCATCGCTAGCTGGCCACCAGAACCTCAGCGATCTCGTCGTTCTTTATGACGACAACCACATCAGTATTGAAGGTGACACTGCTGTTTCGTTCACTGAAGATGTGCTTGCTCGCTACGAGTCTTATGACTGGAATGTAAGTCATGTCGAGATGTTGCCAACTGGTGAAATCGATGTAGTTGCGTTGGATCTCGCTATTGCGAACGCTGTGGCGCAATCTGAAAAGCCATCACTAATTCGAGTGCGTAATGTAATCGGCTGGCCAGCCCCAAATCTTAAGAACACTGGAAAAATCCATGGTTCAGCTCTTGGCGAGGCAGAAGTTGCCGCAACTAAGGAAATACTTGGACTTGAATCGAGTGAAGCTTTCCAAATTTCTGCGGAACTACTTTCACACACCAGGCAAGTTGCAGTTCGAGGCAGCGAGAGTCATGCGAATTGGTCAAAGCAGTTTTCGGATTGGGCTGCTAATAATTCTGATTCTGCAAAATTATTTGAACGCTTAGCGGCCCGCGAGTTACCAGCAAATTGGCACGAAGTACTTCCAAAGTTTGAGCCAGGTACTTCGGTAGCAACCCGAAAAGCCTCTGGCGACACTATCAATGCGATGGCTAAAGTATTGCCTGAACTTTGGGGCGGATCAGCAGATCTTGGTGACAGCAACCTAACGACCATCGAACACGGTGGATCATTCTTGCCAGCTGGTAGCGAGATGACAGGCGCTGCCGAAGGCGGACGCATAATCCATTACGGAATTCGAGAGTTCGCAATGGCCTGCGCGATGAACGGCATGGCTCTCGGTGGCCTAACCAGACCTTTTGCCGGAACCTTCCTAGTTTTCAGCGACTTCATGCGCGGTGCGGTGCGCCTTTCAGCGCTCATGGACTTGCCGGCCACCTACGTTTGGACCCATGACTCCATCGGACTTGGTGAAGATGGTCCAACTCACCAGCCCGTTGAACACTTGTGGGCGCTACGAGCCATCCCGAACTTAAATGTGATCCGGCCGGCTGACGCAAATGAAACCGCTACTGCCTGGCGAATCGTAATGGAATCAAATGAGCCATCGGGCCTATGCCTTTCTCGGCAAAATTTGCCGGTAATCGACTCCCCGACAACTTCAGATGCGTCACTTGTTAGCCGTGGTGCATACATCATTTCTGAAAGCTCTGGTTCACCAGAAGTTATTTTGCTTGCAACTGGCTCAGAAGTCGCTATCGCGTTATCAGCACAGCAAACTTTAGAATCGAGCGGAGTTTCTACTCGAGTAGTTTCGGCACCGTGCTTGGAATGGTTTGATGCGCAGGATGCTTCTTATCGAGAGTCAGTTCTCCCTAGCAACGTTTTGGCCCGCGTGTCCGTATCAGTCTGGAACATTTTGGGGCATCAGCAGGTGCTGAAAAACTTTACGCTGAGTTTGGAATTACTGCTGAAGCAGTTGTTGCTGCAGCCCAAGAAATTCTTAACTAATTTAGAAGTTAACTAGTTACTTGCCACGCAATTTTGCAAGAGCTTCGTCGAGAATTCCCTTGCCGTCTTTGTCGTTGCGGCGCTCTTTAACGTAAGCCAAGTGAGTTTTGTAAGGTTCAGTCTTTGCTAGAACTGGTGGGTTGTCCTTGTCGGTACCGGCTGGCATGCCACACTTTGGGCAGTCCCACTCTTCAGGTAGTTCCGCGTCATGGGCAAAACTGGGTGTTGTTTCATGACCAGAAGCACAGTAAAACGGTAAGTAGATGCGTGGTGCAGCATCGCCTCGTTCAGCTTCGCCCATCGGACCGGCGCCAACACGACTGCCTCTGATTGCGCTACCACTTGCCATGTTTTACTCCTGATTGCTTACGCGGTTTTTAAAAGTAAGCCCAGACCAACGATTGCTGCGGTCCAAACTAATGCTAGTGCGATCGTAATTCGATCGAGGTTGCGTTCGGCAACTGAAGATCCGCCCAGTGAAGAGCTCATGCCACCACCGAAAAGATCGGATAGTCCGCCACCTTTTCCTTTGTGAAGCAAAACCAGTGCGATCAGCAACAGGCTGGTAACAGCCAAAAGGATTTGAAAAGCCGCAATCATCGGTCACCTGCTAACTCGTGGAAATTCGAAACTAATGAGACCATTCTACGCGTGCATTCGATACCGACAAACCGACACGAATTCGTCCGGATCTATTGAGGCTCCGCCGACTAGCCCACCATCAATGTCGGCTTCCAGCATTAGGGCTGCCACGTTATCGGCCTTCATAGAGCCCCCATAGAGGATGCGAGTCTGATCGGCTGCTGAGCCATGAACTTCTCGAATTCGGCGCCGAATCGCACCACAAACTTCCTGGGCATCCGCTGGGGTGGCCACCTCCCCAGTTCCAATTGCCCATACCGGCTCATATGCAATCACTAGATTGGCCACATCATTTGCGGCGATTCCGGAGAGTGCACCATCTATTTGAGCAATTGTGAACGCCACATGATCGCCGGCTTTACGGATCTCAAGTCCTTCTCCTACACAAACTATTGGAACTAGGTTGTTGCGCAATGCTGCTTGAGTCTTCAAGTTCACTACCTGGTCGTCTTCGCCATGATGCTCGCGGCGTTCTGAATGGCCGACAATAACGAAGGTGCACCCAAGCTTTGCCAGCATTGGTCCAGAGATCTCGCCAGTAAATGCGCCCTTATCAGCCTTGGCAATGTCCTGCGCACCATACTTTAACGCCAGCTTGTCACCGTCAACTAATGTCTGAACTGACCTGATGTCAGTGAAAGGTGGGATAACCACAACATCGAGTGCGGCAAAATCATCAGCATTAAATGTGTAAGCCAACTTCTGCACCAGTGCGATTGCCTCAATGTGATTTAGGTTCATCTTCCAATTGCCGGCCATTAACGGGGTACGTGTCATTTAGTTGTCCTCCAGGACTGATAAGCCAGGCAATTCTTTGCCTTCTAAAAATTCCAAACTCGCGCCGCCGCCAGTCGAAATGTGCGAAAACTTGGTTTCATCAATTCCCAAAAGTCGGATCGCAGCAGCAGAGTCTCCGCCACCTACTACCGTCATTCCAGTATTCCTGGTCATAGCAATAGCAACTGCTTTGGTGCCAGCCGCAAACGCGGGCATTTCGAAAACCCCCATCGGACCATTCCAAATAATTGTTTGGGCATCAACAAGCTTCTTCTCAAACAGTTCAATTGATTCCGGACCGATATCAAGACCCATCCAGCCATCAGGAATACTGTCTGCGGGAACGCGCTTACTGTTTGCGTCAGGTGCGAAAGCGTCGGCAACGATGACATCGATTGGGAGCACAATTTCAACGTTCGAGGATTTGGCACGTTCCAGAACATCTTTCACATTGTCAATCTGATCTGTCTCCAACAATGAAGAGCCAACTGAATGCCCTTTTGCGGCTAGAAATGTGAAGCACATTCCGCCACCTATTAACAATCGATCGACGTTAGCAATTAGATTGTCAATAACTTTAAGTTTGTCACTCACTTTTGATCCACCGAGAACCACTGCATACGGGCGGTCTGGGTTCTGCAGGACTTTGGCAAAGACATCAGCCTCAGCCTTAACCAACAAGCCTGCCGCATGTGGGAGTTCTTGCGCCAAGTCAGTGACGGATGCCTGTTTGCGATGCACAACGCCGAACCCATCGCTTACATAGAGGTCACCCAATTCTGCCCACGTCTTAGCTAACTGCTTACGAGCCGCTTCATCTCCAGTTTCCCGCTCATCAAACCTGACATTTTCCAACATCGCAATTTGGCCGTCAGTTAAATTAGCAATTACAGATCGCGCGCTTTCCCCACAAACATCCGTAGCAAGTGCCACTTTTGAGTCAAGAAGCTCGCTTAATCGATTTGCAGCTGGGGCAAGTGAATACTTTGATTCTGGTTTTCCGCTCGGTCGACCCAAGTGGGCTAACACAACTACTCGGGCACCACGATCACTTAAGTTGGTCAGTGTCGCCAAGCTGGCACGAATTCGCCCATCATCAGTTATCTGACCATTCTCGAGTGGGACATTTAGATCGCACCTTACAAAAACTATTTTGCCTGAGACTTCTAGGTCGTTGATGCCACGAATCATAAATTTATAGTTTGGATCCGACGAACTTAGTTATGTCTACTAAACGATTTGAATATCCCCACTCGTTGTCGTACCAACCAACAACCTTGATCGTGCTTCCCATGGCGTTGGTTAATGAAGCGTCGAAGATACAAGAGGCTGGATCAGTCACAATGTCTGATGAAACGATTGGATCCTCGGTGTAACTCAAGTAACCCTTTAGTGCACCTTCGGCGGCAGCCTTAACAACAGCGTTCACTTCCTCTTTGGTTACAGATTTTTTAAGCACTGCCGTCAAATCAGTTGCGGAACCGGTAGGAACTGGCACGCGCATTGCGTAGCCATCTAACTTGCCTTTAAGTTCAGGCATAACTAAGCCGATCGCCTTTGCAGCTCCCGTTGTCGTTGGGATCAAGTTTGTAGCTGCCGCCCGCGACCGACGCAAATCTGGATGTGGGAAATCTAAAATTACTTGATCATTGGTGTACGCGTGAATTGTTGTCATTAAGCCATGGTCGATTCCGAATGCGTCATGAATCGCTTTAGCCATCGGCGCCAAACAGTTGGTTGTGCAAGATGCATTAGAAATTACATGATGCTTAGCAGGATCATAGGAATCATGATTGACACCCATTACGATCGTCACATCTTCATTACTCGCAGGTGCTGAAATGATTACCTTTTTTGCGCCAGCAGCGATGTGAGCACTTGCTTTTGTAGCATCAGTGAAATGACCAGTTGATTCAATTACGATGTCTGCACCTAGGTCACCCCAAGGAAGTGCGCCTGGATCGCGTTCTGAAGTCACAGTGATCGATTTGCCATCAACCACAATTGAATTGTCAGTGAATGTCACATCTTTACCAAGGCGACCCAAAATCGAATCGTATTTAAGCAAGTGCGCCAGAGTTTTATTGTCTGTTAAATCGTTGATTCCAACAATTTCGATGTCTGCACCAGTTGCCGCAATGGCCCGGAAGTAGTTGCGACCAATTCGGCCAAATCCATTAATTCCAACGCGAACAGTCATCTGAATAACTCCTATAACTCCGACCAAAACGCACCATTAAGTGCGGCAAATGCTATTGCTCGAGCATATCAGCCGTAAGGCCTGCTTCAGTGTTAGGGATGCCCAAGTCTGACGCCCGTTTATCCGCCATTGCAAGTAATCGACGAATACGGCCTGCGATCGCATCTTTAGTCATAGGTGGGTCAGCAAGTGCTCCGAGTTCTTCCAGACTCGCTTGCTGATGAGTAACTCTTAACTGTCCTGCTTCAAGTAAGTGAGTAGGAATCTCATCACCAAGGATTTCGATGGCTCTAGCTGCCCTGGCACCTGCGGCAACTGCAGCGCGAGCCGATCGACGTAGATTGGCATCGTCAAAATTTGCCAATCGGTTCGCAGTAGCCCTGACTTCGCGACGCATTCGTCGTTCTTCCCAAGCTAAGACGGATTCGTGAGCACCAATTCGAGTTAGCAGCGCACCAATAGCGTCACCGTCTCTGATGACTACTCGATCAACGCCGCGAACTTCTCGAGCTTTTGCAGCTATCCCCAACCTGCGAGCACTTCCTACTAACGCAAGTGCAGCTTCCGGGCCCGGGCAAGTTATCTCAAGTGACGACGATCTACCAGGTTCAGTGAGTGAACCATGTGCTAAAAATGCGCCACGCCAAGCAGCCTCTGCATCACAAAGACTGGCTGAAACTATGTGAGGTGGCAGACCTCGGATTGGACGACCACCGCCATCAACTAATCCAGCCTGTTTGGCTAAGTGCTCACCCTCGGTAGCAACCCGAACCAAATAGCGACTCCCCTTGCGAATGCCAGCTCCAGATAACACCGAAACTTCACTTTCGTGACCAAATATTTCTGCCAAGTCGCGTCGTAATCTTCGTGCTGCTTGTCCAGTATCAAGTTCAGCTTCAACAACAATTTTTCCACTGACAATGTGCAGTCCGCCTGCGAAGCGCAATAGCGCAGATACTTCCGCCTTACGACAGCACTTCTTTGTTACTGGTAGACGACTGAGTTCGTCCTTCACTGCCGCTGTCATTGCCATGGACTTATCCTGCCATGAGCGAATATCGAACTGAACGCCGAGGCTAACAGTGCTGGATCGTGTTGATCCGACGGCCCCTGCGCTCTAGCCAAGGGAGCCAAAACTAAGCGGGCCCCAGATGCCTGCGTTAATTCCTGTAGTGCTTCCGATGCACCTGTCAGGTTCTGGCCAGCATGATCGATATCTGCAAGCACAACGTCCACTCTGAATTCTGGATAACTCTTGCCAAGCACTTCTAGGTAGCTAGCAGCCGAATATCCTTCAGTCTCGCCAGATTGTGGTCTTAAATTGACGACTAAAACTCTGGCGGCAGTAGTTTCATGTAGCGCCTGAGCCATTTGTGGTACTTGGAAGTGAGTCAAAACACTGGTGAACCAAGAACCAGGACCAAGCACTACGAAGTCTGCATTTCTTACCGCGGCTATGGCCTGTTTGCAGACTGCGGGATTCCTTGGTTCGAGACCGATCGCTTTGATCTTGTGAGGTGTCGTCGCAACCTGAACCTGTCCCCGGATTTCTTTAGTCTCCCCATGGGAAGTCAATACTTCGGCAAAGATTTCAAGCGGTTCGATACAGAGCGGCAAGACTTTACCCTTGGCATCCAGCAGTCTGGCAACCCAATCTAAGCCTTCAACTAAATCTTCCGTTTCTTCCCAGAGTGCAGTTATCAGCAAGTTTCCAAGTGAGTGACCATCTAGTTCACCTTTTGATGCAAACCGATGCTGCAAAACTCTTGCCCAGGTGGAACCCCAAGTATCGTCACCGCAGAGTGCAGCCAAAGCCATGCGCAAGTCCCCCGGCGGAACGATTCCGAATTCTTCTCGCAACCTTCCGCTGCTGCCACCGTCATCGCTAACGCCAACAACCGCAGTTAAATGAGGAGTTACTCGGCGCAATGCTTGCAGGCTTGCGGCCAATCCATGTCCGCCACCAAGTGCAACGACATCGACTGGACGATTAGGCGCGCCAGGCAATTATTCACGTCCCAGGTCGCGATGTACTACTCGTACCTCAACACCTGATTTCACTAACCTGGCTGAAAGATTTTCGGCCATCGCAACACTCCGGTGTTTTCCACCTGTGCATCCCATTGCGATAGTCACAAATCTTTTTCCTTCACGCAAGTATCCGTCCTCGACTAAATCAATTAGTTCGGCATACTTTGTTAAAAACTCCTGCGCTTGATCAGAACTGACTACGTAATCGTTCACGGCAGCATCTAAACCAGTGAGTTCCTTTAAATTTGGATCCCAGTAAGGATTGGGCAAGAACCTTAGATCTGCAACCAAATCAGCATCAACTGGGATTCCGTACTTATAGCCAAAAGACATTACTGTGGCACGTAATGCCACATGGTCATCATCACCAAACGATGCTTCGATCGATCTGCGTAAGTCATGGACATTTAGATTGCTGGTATCGATGACGAGGTCCGCGTCGGCGCGTAAATCACTGAGAAGCTTTCGTTCCCTTTGAACAGCACCGAGCAAGTTGTCATCACGTTGTAGCGGGTGTGGCCGGCGCGAAGATTCATATCTACGAACTAGAGCTTCGTCACCAGCCTCAAGAAATAACACTCGTAAGTCATGTCCGGCGGCCTGTATCGCTGCTAAGGAGTCCCGTAACTCCTCAAATAGCTGACCACCGCGTACATCTGCAACCATCGCAACTTTTCGAGATCCAGTCCGTTGCGCTAAATGCTCAACGACATTTGTCATGAGTGTTGGTGGCAAATTGTCAACCACGAACCAGCCAATATCTTCGAGTGCACTCGTTGCAGTTGAGCGGCCGGCCCCGGACATGCCGGTAACTAAGATGACGTCAATTTGAGTATCGCTCACGAATCAATTATCTCGCCCGTAGCAGTGTTGACCGCGACCTCGGTGCTGGTTTCCCCATTCAAAAATTGCCAAATTTGTTCAGCTTGGACTGAACCAATGCCAGGAACCTCTG
>RGDC01000160.1 GCA_009918005.1 Actinomycetota bacterium | reverse complement strand
ACGCCAGCATCGACTTCATCAAAGACAAAGGTCTCCGTCGGATCAGCCGCGGCTAGGACTACTTCAACAGCCAACATGATTCGACTGAGCTCGCCGCCCGAGGCACCCTTGGACATTGGAATCCATGGGGAATCTGGCCGGCTAATTAAGCCAAGTTCAATTAGATCTGCCCCAGAGGGGCCAGGGTTTGCAGAGCTTAGTTTGAATTGCACAGTTGCACCTGGCATGGCCAAAGATTCCAGTTCCCCAGTTACTTGAGCCGAAAAGGCAGCGGCAGCTTTATTGCGGGCCTTAGTAATGTCAGCTGCGCTTTTTATAAGGTCAGCCTTAACTTGAGCCAGCTCTTCGCGGAGCTGACCTAAGACTTCATCGCCGCCTTCAAGTTCCGCCACGCGTGGTCGGTTTTCAGTTACCCAAGCCAGTAAGTCATCAACGTCACCAAATTCCCGAGTTAAAGTCTTCAGGGCTGCTCGGCGCGACTCGACGAATGCAAGACGCTGTGGTGAGGCATCGATACCACTTGAATAAGCGCTAATGTCTGCAGATAAATCTGCGGCAAGAATTTCAAGTTCTTTCATACGATCAGCGAACTCACCAAGCGTGGCATCAAGATTTCGTTCGTGATCCAGGCCCTTGCGCGCAGTAACTAGCGCAGCAACAACTGGCAAGTCATCGCCCTGTCCGCCAGTTAGTAAGTCACTGGCGCGTGCAGTTACTTCGTACAGCGCTTCAGTATGCGAAAGACGCTTGGCTTCATCATCTAATTCGTTATCTTCGCCAGGCAGTGGCTTAAGCGAATCGACTTGTTCCAAGATCCGAGTGATGCGTTCGAGTTGGGCTGCGCGGGTGCCAGCATCAGCGGTCAGGCTCTCGATTCGACGTTCTAGAGTTCGCTGGGCTTCCCAAAGTTCGGTGTATTTGGCCATTGATTTAGCCACAGTTTCGCCCGCGTAACGATCCAGCAAAAGCCGTTGTTGCTCGGTTTTAGTCAGCCGCAATTGATCGCTTTGGCCATGGACGGCCACTAATGCTTCGCCTAACTCGCCAACGACGCCGGCCGGAACTGAAACTCCCCCAGCAAAGGAACGGCTTCGACCAGTTGAATTAACTTGGCGCGAGATGATCGCGATGTTGCCGTCCTCAACTTCACCGCCGAGTTCATCAAGGCGAGAAATCAAATGAGTTGGCATTGCAACGTCGGCTTCAACGCTTGCTTGTTCAGCGCCAGTTGAAATCAGTGCGCTATCGGCCTTGCCGCCAAACAGTAAGTGCAGGCTGCGAAACACCATAGTTTTTCCAGCGCCAGTTTCGCCGGTCAGCACAGTTAAGCCAGGTGAGAAATCTAAAGTGGCATCGCGAATAACACCTAGGTTTTTAATTCGAAGCTGTTCGATCATGCGTTAACTTACTTGGCTCGCCAGCCATGGACTGGTAACTCAAACTTTGCAACTAAGCGCTCAGTAAATGGCGTTAAGTGGATCCGCGCAAGTTTTACCGGCTTGGTATTGCGCACCACCCGAAGTTTGCCGCCGGTTGCCAAATCTGTGTTGCGCTGACTATCGGCGCTAACAACAACTGGACCGGATGTGATTTCCACATCAACAACTGAAGACGGTGAGACTACAAGCGGCTTTGAGAACAATGCGTGCGCACTAACTGGCACAACCAACATGGCTTCAACTTCTGGCCAAACAACTGGTCCCCCAGCACTAAAGGCATAAGCCGTTGAACCGGTTGGAGTTGCAACAAGCACACCATCGCAGGCCCACTGCGAGACTGGGCGTTCATCAATACTGACAAGTAAGTTGGCCATGTGATCGCGATTAAATTTTTCGATTGCAATTTCGTTAAGTGCCCAAGATTCCCACTTACGACCATCAGCGTCAGTTG
>RGDC01000159.1 GCA_009918005.1 Actinomycetota bacterium | reverse complement strand
AAGTCTGCGTAATCTGATTCGCCATACCCAACAGTTGAATATGCAGCGTGACGTGCAACAGCGACTAGGTCACCCAAAATTGCTGATGCTGTTGGAGCACCACCTGCTCCACGGCCATAGAACATCAACTGTCCTGCAGCTTCGGCTTCTACGTAGACAGCATTGAAGGCGTTACGAACAGAGGCCAGTGGATGTGAAAGTGGAAGTATCACTGGATGAACTCGAACCGAGATCTCATCTTTTACAGTTAGTTCTGCGATCGCAAGCAACTTAATAACGCTATTCATTGATTTTGCTGCAGCGACATCATCTGATGAAATCTTTGAAATACCCTCGCGGTAAACCTCGTCGATCACCACTGTGCTGTGGAAGGCAAGGCTTGCAAGTAATGCTGCCTTAGCAGCAGCATCATGTCCGTCAATATCTGCAGTTGGATCTGCTTCTGCATAACCCAAGGCCTGTGCTTCCTTTAGAACCTCATTAAAGGCGCGGCCCTCTTCATGCATCTTGGTAAGAATGTAATTTGTTGTGCCGTTAACAATTCCCATGACACGAATGATTTGATCTCCCGCTAAAGATTCGCGCATTGAACGAATAATTGGAATCGCACCGGCAACGGCAGCTTCGTAATACAGATCAACCTTCGCGGAATCTGCTGCGTTAAATAGTTCGTGGCCATGGGTTGCAAGCAAGGCTTTATTTGCAGTGATAACAGATTTGCCATTCTTGATCGCTTCGAGGATTAAGGTTTTTGCAGGTTCGATCCCACCCATAACCTCAATAACGATATTGATATTGGGATCAGAAACAATGGAATTGAGATCTGTTGTGATCAGTGTTGGATCAACACCTTCACGAGGGCCAGCTTTGCGAACACCAACCTTTGAGAGTTTAAGAACCGCGCCTGATCGTTCTGAGAGCTCTTGCTCATCATCTTGAAGCAGGCGAGCGACCTGGCTGCCCACAACGCCGCAGCCGAGCATGCCAATTGAGAGTTGCTTAGCGCCCGAGTTCATGGACTTATTCTTTCACAGATGGGTTGAACGGCGTTAAATATCCAACGCTAAAAGATCTTCAATACTCTCTCGGCGAACAATTACGCGAGCTTTTCCATCTTTTACTGCAACAACTGATGGACGAGGCACATGGTTGTAGTTACTTGCCATGCTACGTCCATACGCACCCGTTGCAGGAACAGCTAGTAAATCCCCCGGAACAATGTCTTCGGGTAAATCAATTTCGCGAATAATGATGTCGCCGGTTTCGCAATGCTTTCCTACCAAGCGACTTGATGTGTGTGCAGCGCTGCTGATGCGATTGGCAAGAATAGTTGTGTATTCAGCACCGTAAAGAGATGGACGAATGTTGTCGCTCATTCCGCCATCTACTGAAATATAACGACGATGCATACCATTTTCTAAGGTCACATCCTTAACAGTTCCAACTTCGTACAAGGTAAACATTGTTGGTCCAACAATGGCGCGACCCGGTTCGATAGAAATATTTGGGATCTTTAAACCATGTAAGGTGCAATTATTAGTAACTGCTACAGACAATGCGTGCATCACCTCTGCTGGTGCAACTGCAACATCGCCCGGAAGATAAGCAATACCGTATCCCCCGCCAAGATCTAACTCAGGTAATTCTTTTTTGAATTCATCACGGTAGCGAGCCAACAAACCAATAAGTCTTCCCGCAGATAACTCAAAAGATTCATAACCAAAGATCTGCGAACCGATATGTGCGTGGAAACCTCGAAGCTCTAATGATGAGTGAGTATTAACCGCTGCGATCGCATCCCATGCAGCACCGCTTGCAATTGAAAAACCAAACTTCACATCCTCATGTGCGGTTGCTATAGATTCGTGAGTATGCGCTTCAACTCCTGGTGTGAGTCGTAATAGGACTCGTTGAACCTTAT
>RGDC01000158.1 GCA_009918005.1 Actinomycetota bacterium | reverse complement strand
GTATCGATTACCTCGGCCTGGATCGGCTCCCCTACCGCGGAACGCAGTATTAGCGGTACTTCTATGGCCTCTCCTCACGTGGCTGGTGGAGCAGCGGTCTATCTCGGATTGAATCCTTCGGCTTCCGTCGCTCAAGTAACGCAGTTCTTGGATGCACAAGCAACGCGTGATGCGATTACAGGGTTGCCAGCTAATACAGTCAATGAGTTGTTGTATGTATCGCCTACAGATGGTTTGCCACCAGTTGTGGCGCCGACTGTTGCGCTCAAGACAGTTTCAAATATCACGCATCTCTCAGCGGATATTTCCATCGATGTTAATGCTGGTTATGCACCGACGACGGTTCAGCTTGAGTACTCGACTGATGCAACGATGGCAACCAGCGTTGTGAAAGCAAATGTGACCCCGTCTTCATTTGAAGGTGGAACAACTGCGGTTGCAACGGGAGCTCTCTCAGGATTACTTGCATCGACCACTTATTACTTCCGACTCTCAGGTACCAATGAAGCGGGCACCACAACTTCGCCGATTGGTAACTTCAAGACTTTGGCGCCACCAAAAGTGAAGCCGACACCGGTGGTCACCGCGCCGACAAATGTGACTGCGTATAGCGCGACATTAAATGGAACGGTCAACCCTGGAAATGACACTACTCAAGTTTCATTTGTCTACGGAACTGATCCGAACTTCGTCAATGGAACTAATACTGGCCTTGCAAGTCCTGCAACTGTTTCGGGTGGATCAAATGTGAATGTCTCGTTGCCGATCTCCTTCTTGAATGGCGCGACTTTGTATTTCGTCAAGATTGTTTCGAGCAACTCTGCAGGTTCGGTTAGCTCAAATACTTTTAGCTTCACAACTCCCGTGTCTTTGGGTAAACCGCCAATCGTGGTGACTGATCTAATTCCAACCAGCATCAATTACTATTCACAAACCTTTACTGGCAAGGTAAATCCACAGGGCCAGACCACCACAAAAACAGTGGAAATAACTACTGGGCCAATTACGGGTGAAGTCGATGTTCCTGTCACCATCACCATCAATAGCATGTTCAATTGCTGTGGTCGCGGTGCGTACTACCGATTCAATGCAACGAACCAATCTGGAATCACCAAGGGCAATACGCAGTATCGGATTGTTAGCCCAATAAAGCCAGTAATTGTCTCCACCAATGCGGATAACTCGGTAGCGGGACAATTGAGGTTCAGCACTATCGCAAACGGTGGTGGATCGAATGTTTACTGGACTGTGATTTATGGAACTTCTCCAACTTTAGTCACTGGCGATCCTGACTATCCAACTCTTGCGCCAGGTGCAATCGAAGTGAAGATGACTCCGAATATCACTTCTATTGGAAATGCAGCGAATACGAGTGGAAGCGTGACCGTTACGGGACTTGCTTCCAATACGAAGTATTACTACTTGATTCGTCTCAAACCATATACAGGTGATTGGACTGGACAGTCATTCCTTAAGGGCGGAGAAGTGACGACTTTGAATGTCGCACCAACACCAACTCCAACTCCAACTCCAACTCCAACTCCGACACCGACACCGACACCGACACCGACACCAACTCCGACACCAGCACCGGTTGTTCCAAGTCCGACACCAACTCCAACTCCGACACCGACGCCAACTCCAACACCTGCGCCTGGTAGAGATACGCAAATACCAGTAATTGTCAGTGGAACGGTAAGTCAGTCAGCGCTTGAAGTCTGTCAGACGCTTTCTGCAGTAACCGCACGCGTCACAGATAACACTGCGGTGGTAACGGTAAATATCCGAATTGTGGATCCGACCAATGCACAAGTAGCTTCCTTTGGCGCATATCGCTTCGAAGGAAATGCACTATCTGGCAATTACAAGAACGATTGGGTTGTTCCATGTAACGCACGTGCAGGTAAATATCGTGCAGAAGTAATGGCGTTAGATGCAGCAAGAAACGCTACTGCATGGACACTTGCAGGTGAGTTCAC
>RGDC01000157.1 GCA_009918005.1 Actinomycetota bacterium | reverse complement strand
ACCATTCAATAATACATTTTCTATATAATCTTGTTTATTATATATCACATACTTTATGCCATTTATTACAGGTGACGCAGACCGCTAGTCTTTTCGCTTCAATGCCAATTCGGCTAGGTCAGCAAGACGAATCATCAAGTTCTCAATTAATTTCTGTGACGAATCAAGTCGATCGCGTAGATCCTTTATTTCATCGCGCATGATTACAAGCTCGAGTGAATGAGTCTGCTCGGCTGCCTCATCAATGATGATTGTTGGCGAAGCCTGCTGCGTTGATTGGGTAAACACTCTTGGTTCTTCGCGGATTTCTGTTCTAACTGACTCAGCCCTTACCGACTCTTGATGTGGCGAAGCGCTTTGAGTGAAATTTGATTGTGGTGTTTGTTGCTCGACAACCGCATCAACTTCTGTTTCGAATAAGGATTCAAAAGATGCAGTGTTCTGAGCTTTTTCTACAACTGGAATTTCGGACTGCGCTACAGGAATAAAAGGTGGTGCTTCTTGAACGGAAACTTCGACCGGCGTGAAAATCGGGTGATCAAAACTTTGTGATACACGATTGATGTTTGTTTGCAAACTTGCCCGCATCTGTGCGATTCGGCGTCGAGCTTCTTCCAAAGCTTCGGCTGGGGATACTACAAAGTCTGGATCAGGAACAATTTCAGTTGGAAAGCTGTACGGTCTTACTTCGACAACTGGTTCACGAACTGTTGTTGGTACATCTGAGGCAAGATCTTCCGGAGCCTCAAATGCATATTCGCCACTTGTAACAACATCAACAGGTGCCCACGTATTGGTGTCGATGTTTGGAGTTGGCGTAGCAAAGCCAGAACGTCGATTTTCCTCACGAGCTTTAGCTTCATCAAGAGATTCACCAGATTTAATCAACGGCGATTCACCAGATTTAATCAACGGCACCCAACCGGTGTATTCCCCGCGAATAATTTCATCAGCATCGGGTGGAAGTGGTGGTCGACGTCGGATCATGGTGTCTTCATCAATTGGCATAAATTGTTCAACTGGTGGCGCCAGAGTTGGCTCGTCAACATCACTTAGATCCCAAACTGGAGCCGTTAACGGATCCCACTTTTCGGAGCGCGCGTCATTAACTGAGTCGTCAGCAGACATAATTCGCCTCCTAGGGAAGTTGTGGAGAACCCAAGCCTATGGGCAATTTGTGCACTTGTGAAGCCGTCGATTCGTGTAATGCTTGGAAGCATGGGGTTTCTGGCTAATTCAGCGCTCGCAGTCGGGGCTACCGGTGTGGGAAGCCTGACCTACGGACTGGTTGAAGCCCAGGCCTTTAAGGTCCGCGAGCTTGATCTTGCCTTACTCCCTGCTGGCAGCGAATCAATTCGAGTACTGCACATATCCGATCTTCATATCACTCCGGCTCAAACTCGAAAAATCAATTGGGTTAGATCTTTGGCAAAACTAGAGCCTGACTTTGTGGTGGGCACTGGCGATTTCTTGGCACACCAACTTGCAGTTCCGGCGGTTATTGAAGCTATGAATGAGTTACTCGAAATCCCAGGAGCTTTTGTTCTAGGAAGTAACGATTACTTCGCGCCAAAAATCAAGAATCCACTTATGTACTTCAGCAAAGATCGAGAAATTGAAACTACTGGTATTGCGCTTCCAACCTCTGACTTAGTTGACGAGCTAGCTGATGCGGGCTGGCTGGACCTAAACAATAAGCAAAGCATTACTGAGATCAACGGGGTGAAATTTCATTTTCGCGGTACCGACGATCCACACATTAAGAGGGATGACTACGCAGCTGTTGCCGGCTCCTTTGATGCAGCGGCGTTCGCTTTTGGAGTTACGCATGCGCCGTATCGCAGGGTTTTGCAAAGCTTCGCAGCTGACAAAGCAGATTTAGTTTTGGCTGGTCACACTCACGGTGGACAAATATGTATTCCGTTCTATGGTGCGCTTGTTACAAACTGTGACTTACCGCTAGGCCAAGCGAAGGGTTATTCGACTTTTGGTGAAAGCAGAATGCCAATGCATGTTTCGGCAGGAGTTGGAACTTCCCCATTTGCTCAAGTTCGAATTGCCTGTCGCCCA
>RGDC01000156.1 GCA_009918005.1 Actinomycetota bacterium | reverse complement strand
TTCTTTTGCTTACCCGCGCCCTCACTCCATCTAGCGCGGTTCTTCCTGGACTTGAACTTTTAAGCCATCACATAAAGGTAATGTCGCCAGAACCAACGGCATTAATTGCTGCTCCAGAAGTTGATGTCATCCTGATTGATGGCCGCACGGATCTGCCGGCAGTTCGTAGTTTGTGCCGTTTACTCGAGACAACCGGTAATACTTCGCCAGTGATTCTAATCACAACTGAGGGTGGGTTGGCCGCAGTAAACCAAGAGTGGGGTTTAACGGACGTTTTATTGGTTGATGCCAGCCCAGCTGAAATTGAAGTGCGGATTCGTCTTGCCACCACAAAAGTTGAGGCAGCTAATAATTTTGAGTCGTCAAACGAAATCAAAGCTGGTGAACTTTCGATTGACGAGTCGACCTATTCAGCAAAACTTCGTGGCCGCACTCTTGATCTAACTTTCAAAGAATTCGAATTGCTGAAATTTTTAGCACAGCACCCAGGTCGAGTTTTTTCTCGCGATCAACTGCTACGAGAAGTTTGGGGCTACGACTACTTCGGTGGCACCCGAACGGTTGACGTTCACGTTCGACGCTTACGCGCAAAACTAGGTCCAGAGAATGAAAACTTGATCGGTACCGTCCGCAACGTTGGTTATCGATACGTCACGACTCCGATTGCTGAATCGCAATCGCATGAAATTCTTGTTTAAGTATGCAATTTTCAATTGATACTTGTTCACACTTAACTCCCGAGCAAACAGCCCGAGTTATCCAAATTACGCTCGACGCTGCAATCGTTGATGAAATGGCACCACTGTCAGAACACGTATTGATTCACTTACATCATGGTGGCGATTCGCACGATGAGCATTTGATTGCTGTTGATCAAACCGGCGAAATTCAAGGTTACTTACACCTTGATGCAACTGATGCAGTTGAAGGTCCGGTTCTTGAAGTAGTCGTACATCCCGAAGCTCGACGAAATGGTATTGGTAAAGCTTTGGTGCAAGCTGCGCTCGATCGAACTAGCGATTCACGGATAAGACTTTGGGCACATGGTGAGCTATCAAGTGCTTACGGTATGGCAGAAATACTTGGTTTTGAGAAGAGCAGAGAACTATGGCAAATGCGCCGCTCGTTGTTTGCACCTTTTCCAAAGGCACAGTTCTCTTCTGAATTAGTAATTCGGTCATTTGCCGTTGGATCTGATGAAGATGAATGGTTGAAATTGAATTCACAAGTTTTTTCAGATCACCCAGAGCAAGGTCGGATGACGCGCGAAGACTTAGAGGTTCGTATGTCCGAAGCCTGGTTTGATCCCGCCGGATTCTTGATTGCTACTCGCGCCGACAAAATGGTCGGATATCACTGGACCAAAGTTCATGGTGGCCAAGGAACACATGGTCATTCGGAAATTGGTGAGATTTATGTACTTGGTGTTGCTCCTAGCGAACGCGGTACTGGACTTGCGAAGGCGCTAAGCATCCGTGGCCTGGAACATTTACGAAGCCAAGGTTTACCTGCAGCCATGCTTTATGTCGATGCCGACAATAAGGCAGCGATTGGCTTGTATGAATCCCTTGGCTTTGCACACTGGGATACCGACGTAATGTTCAGGAAAGAGCAGGCGTAACTAAAGTTTGGCCATGGCTATACTCAACACGATGCCCATCAACAAATAGCCAAGCTGACTGGCAGCCCTTAACTTCCCATTCAAATGGTCCACCAACAATTGCAGTGTCTTCATCGATACCTACAACGCTTACTCCGTCCGGAACCTTCATAAACCTAGTCATGAAGTCAGGGATGCGAGCGAACATTTTGTCGAAGTGTGGCAACACCCGAATGTGTGGCAAAAGTCGCGCCTGCACTACAGCCAGCAAGAGCGGCGCCCTCACGCCAAGCGGTTTCAATTTCCCGCCAAAGCAAGGTGTCGCGGAGCGTATTGGCCAAAAAAGATGGATTACCACCTGATAAATAAATTAATCCCGCGCCTCGAACAAGTTCTGCAATCCTTGGATCATCGGCGTCATTGCGATCGTGCGCAACAACAGACACCGCTTCAACACCAATTCGATCGGCCTGCGCCTTGCCTAAGTTGATCCACT
>RGDC01000155.1 GCA_009918005.1 Actinomycetota bacterium | reverse complement strand
GCTATTCGTCCCGGCGTAGCTGTAATGCCATCTGGTAATCCAATTACTGCGCAGCTCCTTCGCGATGCCGGAATTGAAGTTCACATCTATAAAGCGGATGTAATCAATCGTGGTGAAGGCGGGCCAACTTGTTTGACGCGGCCATTGTGGAGAGAGTCGTAAGCTTTGGCTTGTGAGACTGCAAGCCGTTTACGCAAAACCTTCTACGTCAAAGACCATACGCGTCATCCCCAAGCCAAATTCGGTTTTCCAAAATCTAACGATTGGAAAACCGTTATTGACCGATTCCTGCTCCTGAGCTTTTCCTTTAGAAGTTTTCCGCAAACGACTTTTCTTTGCGCTCGAACATACACGGACACCATATCTCCCGAGCCGGAGAACAAAGAAGGCCCCCGCCGGGGGGCCTTCTTTTTTCTGCGGCGAGGGAGGGATTTGAACCCCCGGAGGCTTTTACACCTCAGACGCTTTCAAGGCGCCCGCATTCGGCCGCTCTGCCACCTCGCCAAAACCGTTTCAACTGGCGCCATAGCGTAGGCTTTTAGCACTAGCGATTCGCGAACCGGGAGTGCAAAATGTCAGTCAAACAAGTCCGTCAGGTAACACCACCAGCAACTCGGATATGGCTAGCAGGCTTAGGTGCTACTGCACTGGCCGCAGGTGCGAATGCGGGCTGGCTCTGGATATGTGTGAATTTATTCAAATGGGAGATCGTGGTCCCAGAGGCATTTCAAAGCGCTGTACTTGTTGATGCTTCACTTTTGCGGGTAACACTTGCAACCGCGATTGCTGGAATTGCAGCAACATTAGTTGCTGTTGGATTGGCCAAATTACTTATTGGGCCAAGAATCTGGTTCTTAGTCTTGGGACTTGGCATTGGGTTTGCTTCGGTCTATAGCGCACTAACTTTGGCTAACATTTCTCTTTCGGTTAAGTTTTCACTCAGTGTGATGCACATCCTGGCAACATTTTTAGTCGTATTACCAATTAGTGAAGCATTAAGGGTCCGTGATTCGGATTTACATCGAGCTGATGTCAGGTATCACGAGCATCTTGCTAGCAAGAATTCAGATGACGTCACTTTTATCGCAGGCGCTACAGCATCTGCTTCCGCCTCAGCTGCAGTTTTCGACAACTCCCCACATTTAAATGACACCGTCATTGCGCCACTAGATTCACCAACGCCGGATGTAGGAGGCTTTTCTGATGGTGGAGGATTTTCTGACGGCGGTTCTAGCGCGAGTTAGAACTCGTTAGCAATTCGACGAGCTAAGTAAGGCGAAAATTCGCCGGCATATTTTTTGTGCAGCTCTGGAAGTTGCCAATCTTTTCCAGTTACAGTTCCACGACATGAATCGTTTCCACAGCCACAAGTGAATTCGTCGTAATCAGAATCGTCACAAGTTGCATAATCAAAAGTAAGTTCTTCGCCTACCGCTATATCGCGACGGGCTTTCAAAATCGTGGCGCCCATTAGTCCACAACTTGGTTCACAAGAGTGATTGAAGCAATCGCCTGGTTCGCGTTCTTCGCGGGAAACTAAATACTGATTATCATCAACTTGAATTGCACGATGTTGCCGTTCTAGTTCTAATGTCGCCAAGACTTCCCGAGGTATGGACCATCCGCCGAAACTACCAACAGTTTCGCCTTTACTGATCGGCTCGATTGCAAAACTTCCCCAACCTTTATCTCCAGCTGAGCGAGCTTGCGCTTTTGGAGTCAACCAGTTCATGTCCAATGAATTACCTCTTGTCTCTGCCTTGCGGGCAATCAAATGCAGAACTGATGCTATCTGGAATCAACCTAGAGATACCAATTCCCAGATGAATTTTTGGTACACATATTCCTCTAGGCTTAAGTCATGATCGATTTAGCAGCGCTGCGCCAAGACCCAGAAGCCGTCAAGAAATCTCAGGCTGCCCGCGGCGAATCCGTTGAATTAGTTGATCAAGTTATTGCTGCTGATGCTGCTCGACGAACCGCTTTAGGTGAATTTGAAAGCCTACGAGCTAATCAAAAGGCAATTGGTGCCCAGGTAGCAAAAGCAACTGGCGATGAAAAGCAAGCGCTTCTCGAACAAACCAAGACACTTTCGGACCAAGTCAAGGCTGCTGAGAATCAGCTACGCGA
>RGDC01000154.1 GCA_009918005.1 Actinomycetota bacterium | reverse complement strand
AATTGGATACGTCAGTAAACCTACGCTCGCGGTTGCAGCGCCACCCTTTGCGGATTTGTCTTTGAACTGCGTCATGCGATTTGCTTCACCCAAACCAGTAATCGAAGACATAACCCACATCAACTGAGCGTGTTCAGGTACATGACTTTGAACAATCAAAGTTGATTTCTCAGGATCGATTCCCAGGGCAAGTAACTGTGCGTATGACAAGAGCGTTCGGTTGCGGAGCGTCTTAGGATCTTGCTCAACTGTGATGGCATGCATGTCTGCAATGAAATAAACACAGTCGTGGGTTTCTTGCATTGCAACCCAGTTTTGTAACGCGCCTAGGTGGTTACCAACATGGAAACTGTCGGAAGTTGGTTGAATGCCAGATAAAACGCGCGGTGTCATTCCCCTATTGTGGCAGAACGCACTACTCGAATTCGGGACACCCTTCGGCCATCCATTTCTAGGACCGACAAAGATCCAGCTTCAATCTCAATCTCGTCACCAACCATTGGAATTCGACCAAGTTGAGCTGCCATAAATCCAGCCACCGTGTCGTAAGGTCCCTCAGGCAATTCCATCAATGTCTCTTCAAGAAAATCATCAAGATTTAGCAATCCATCGACAACTACATCTTTTCCTGGTGGGATTACGCCTTCCGAGGCATCGGTGTCATATTCATCTCGGATATCACCAATTAACTCTTCTACAAGGTCTTCCATTGTGATGATTCCTGCGGTGCCGCCATATTCATCGACCACAATTGCCATGTGAGCATTCGTTGCTCGCATATCAGTTAATGCTGGAATCACGCGTTTAGTGCCGGGCAATCTAGCTACATCACGAACTAAGTCACCAACTCGAATAGAGCGCTCCCGAATTTCTGGATCAAGTAAGTCACGGACATGAACGAACCCAAGAACGTCATCTTCCGAGTCATCCGATACCGGGTAACGCGAGTGCGGTTTGTCTGCAACGATTTTTACTGCCTTGAATACCGGCAAGTCAGCATCAAGGAATGCAACTTCAGTACGTGGAATCATAATTTCGCGAATCTCACGATCGCCAGCTTCGAAAACATCATCAATGAGTTCGCGTTCAGCGTGCGTCAAGTCAGTGTGCATGGCAACCATGCCACGGAGTTCTTCGCCAGATATTTGTTCTTTCTTGGCATTTGGATTCCCACCAAGTATTCGCACAACAACATCCGTAGAAGCTGACAGCAGAGCAATGAACGGAGAAAACACTTTCGCCATGATGTCAATCGGTCCAGCTAGAAACAATGCATATCGCTCAGAATGTTGAAGCGCTAACCGCTTTGGAACCAATTCAGCGAAAACTAATGCTAAGTAGGCAACTACTATCGTTGAACCAATAAAAGAAACAGTTTCGGCAACTCCAGTGCTAAGCCCAAAACTCTCGAGCCAAGGAACAACAATTGGCGCCAATCGCTTTTCGCCGTATGCAGCAGAAATGAAACCTGCAAGAGTTACGCCAACCTGACCAGCTGCGAGAAAGCGATTTGGATTTTCTACCAGCTTTGCCAGGCGTCGTCCACGACGACCGCCAGTGCATCGCCCGCCACCGCCCATAGCCATAAAAATAAAGACAGTGCCAAAAATTGGCAAGAGTGCGTTCACAACTCAGAGTCTACAAGTTAAATTTGGCCGTAACTGGGGCGTGATCGCTCCAACGTTGAGCATAAGAATCAGCCCTACCAACGACAATTTCTTTGCAGTGCGATGCGAGTGCCGAATTTGCAACGTGATAATCAATGCGCCAGCCAGCATTGTTATCAAATGCTTGACCGCGCCAGGACCACCAGGTGTAAGGGCCTTCAACTTCGCCAGCGTGCTTTCGCCCTAAATCAACAACGCCAACTTTGTCGAACCACTTATCAAAGTAGGCGCGCTCTTCTGGCAGGAATCCCGCTTTAGTTAAATTGCCTTTCCAGTTCTTAATGTCAAGTTCACGATGACCCACGTTAAAGTCGCCACACGCTAGAAAAAGATCGTCAGCTTTTTGTGCTGCTTGAAATTTCTTGGTCATCGCTTCAAGGAAGCGATACTTTTCTTGCTGAACTGGTTTTTCAGCATCACCGGAGTGAACATAAACCGAAGCGATGGTCATTGGCCCTTTTTTT
>RGDC01000153.1 GCA_009918005.1 Actinomycetota bacterium | reverse complement strand
ACACGGTGGGGAATGTGGTGCAGTAGCACGTGCATTGCATCACGAGGCGCAGAAAGGTGCCCTTACTCAGAATGAGCAATCGCTCATATCTGATGAGTGTGTCCTTCTGAGCCAAGCCGATCTAGGGAAAGCCTCTGGATCGACTATTGAAAGGAAACAAATGTCTACAAAGACAATTTTCAAGCGCATTTCGCTTGTAGTTGTAACAGCTTTGGGACTTGGAATGTCAGTAGTACCCGCATCACAAGCGGCCTTCGTTGCTGGAAGCACAACAATTTCAGCATCTGCGGTTGGCCGAGTGGGATTTGGTATTGACATCCTTGTTACCTCAGGAAGTCCGACGTCAGCCACTAATAATGCGCTTAACGCATCCAGTTATGTGCACGCCAAAATGCTTTCGGTGCCTGCTGGTGCTGGTACTTTGCAATTGAACTCTGCTTATACCTCTATTGCATCAGGTGCTGCTTTTGTTGGAGACTCCGTGACTGTTGCAGCTGCGACTGCCGATGGCACTGGTCTCATCCAAATGAGAACTGACTCTGGCCTTGACACCTATGCAGCGGGAACCTATGAATTCCTAGTATGGGCAGACGCTACCGTAGGTGGCACAACAGCTCCTGCGGCAACTGCTGCTCAAGCTCGAATCTCGGTCACTCTTGGCGGCTCACCTACGTCGATTGTGTGGGATGCAACTTCTGCAACAGCTGATTCAAGCTCAGTTACGAATGTCCGCATAGCAGCCACTATCAGGGATGCCAACGGAGTTGCTACTCTTTTACAAAATCGGGCCAACGAGACGTTGACTATTCGAACTAATCGCACCGCTCCAGGAACTGCTCGTATTGCAGATACAATTTCTGTGGCAGGTGTCACTACTGTTGATTCAACTGTGGCAAATCAATACAGTTCTTCGCTAATTTATATGGGAACTGCTGCAACTAACATTGGAGCTTCTACTAGAATGCTACAAAGTCGAGTGGAGTTCTACGTGGGCAATTCTGATGCAACTACAACTACCTTCACCATTTTGGGACAAGGTGATCTCCTTGGAATTTCCTCAGGTGCTTTCACCCTCACAATGGCGAACCCGGCAGTTATTACCCGAATCACTCCAAACACGAGTACAGCTAGACAAGCGGCAAATAACCGTGCAGATACCTCAAGTGCTACTCTTGGTGTGAAGAACTCCTCCTATGGTGCTGCAAAGGAATTTGAGCAGGCCGATGGAGAGTTAGTCCCAACAGCAGTTGACTTGTTTGTAAGCACTGTTACGGGCAAGACTCTAAGCTTCGGTGTTACGACCGCTTCCTCCTCTGGAGGTTTGATCGTCGCTTCCGTCGCCGCAAGGACCGGAGTAATTCTTCCAACTGGAATTACCGCAGGATCACTTAATAGAACAGTGGATACCGAATTCGCTTACCTTTCATTGGCTGCAACTGCACCAAATGCTGGTGAGGGTTATGACATCACCTTTGGTATGTCAAACGGTAAATCTGTAACCTACTCTGTTACATATAAGGCCCCAACGGTAAGCAATTCCACCGGCGAGGGTTCAGTTGTAACTAATCTTGATGGTAATACTATGAAGGCTGCCGTAGGCTCAACCAACACAGTAACCTTCACTGTCAAGGATGGTTTCGGATCTGTTGTATCTGGTGCGACTGTTCGCTTCCAGCACAATAGAACTGCAAATAATGCTTACTCCGATCTTGTTAGCGGTACAACAGATGCAAGCGGAAATGTGAGCTTCACATTTACTGATGCATTAACTCTTGCTGCTTCAGGTCTAACGACTCTGAATCGCGCTGGAACCGTTCAGTACTATGTAAGCACTGCAAATGCGTCAACAAATCTAACAAGCACTAGGTCCATCAACTACACCACAGCAGCCTTTGTTACACCTGGCGCAATCACTGCGACAGGTAACGAGGTAACTGATGCCGTTGGTGCAGCTTCTGGTACTTATAACCTAGTTGACACTGTAATCAGTGAAACAATCACTGTAACAACTGATACTGGTGCCGTAATGACTGGTATTCCTTATTCTGCAACTCTCTCAGCTGGTCTCTATGAGCGTCTAAATTACGCTTCTGGTCTAACTCAGCTCAGTGGTTTCACGAATTCAAGCGGTCAGGCATTCATCCGTGTAGCTTGCTACAAGTC
>RGDC01000152.1 GCA_009918005.1 Actinomycetota bacterium | reverse complement strand
ACTGGATCCAAGTCACCGTTCATTACTGCGTCAAGATTATTGCTCTTAAATCCAACTCGGTGATCAGCTAACCGGTTTTCTGGGAAGTTATAAGTGCGGATTCGCTCCGAGCGATCCACAGTTCGGACCTGACTCTTGCGAGCATCAGATGCCGCGGCCATTGCAGCTTCTTGCGCAGCAGCCAACATACGAGCGCGAAGGATACGCATCGCAGATTCCTTATTCTGAAGCTGTGATTTTTCGTTCTGGCACGAAACCACAATTCCAGTTGGCACGTGTGTGATGCGAACAGCAGAGTCGGTGGTGTTAACACTCTGGCCACCAGGTCCGGAAGATCGGAAAACGTCGATACGCAAATCGTTTGGATCGATAGTGACATCTACTTCTTCGGCTTCGGGCAGTACCAAGACGCCCGCGGCTGATGTATGAATGCGGCCCTGTGATTCAGTGACTGGCACACGTTGTACTCGATGCACGCCACCTTCAAACTTTAAGTTTGCAAATGGTGCATCTTCAGGAGCAACAACACCTTTTGACTTCACGGCGATGGCAATGTCTTTATAGCCACCCATGTCAGATTCTTCGGCTTCAAGAACTTGAGTTGCCCAACCACGCTTTTCTGCAAACTTCAAATACATCCGCATTAAATCGCCAGCAAAAAGTGCAGACTCTTCACCGCCGGCACCTGCTTTGATTTCAAGAATTACATCGTTGCCATCCATTGGATCGCGTGGGATTAGCATCTCTTGAAGTTTTTCTGCGGCAATGTCACGAGCAATTGCCATCTCTTCGGCTTCTGCTAAGAATGCGGCATCTTCGTCGCCCATTTCGCGCGCTGCAATTTCATCTTCGCGAAGTTGCAGATACTCGCGATACTTTGCAACGACTGGCTTTAGTTCAGCGTGGCGCTTACCAATTCGGCGCGCTTCATTTGGATTGCTATGTGTTGCAGGATCACTGAGTTTTAACTCGAGTTCATCTAACTCGGTAACCATTGCTTCAACTTTGTTGAAGTCTTGTGCCATTAGATGTCCTTAAGTTGATCGTGCTAAAAGTAATACAGAGATAAAAAATGAGGCGCTGTCATCGTCCGAAGACAACGACAACACCTCATTTAGAAAGCTAGGACTGCTTACCGAAGCGCTTCTCGAACTTGGCAACGCGGCCACCAGTATCAAGAATCTTTTGCTTGCCGGTGTAGAACGGGTGGCAAGCACTGCATACGTCAGCATGGATAGTGCCATTCTTTTGCGTACTACGAGTAGTGAATGTGTTTCCGCAACCACAAGTAACTGTGGTGTCTACGTACTCTGGATGAATGCCAGTCTGCACGGATTTCTCCTTATTAATACTGTGATCGGGTCGTAGGCTCGGATGCCTTACGTGAACCGACCAACCCCTTGATTCTGCCAGTTTTCGGGGATTCCCACAAAACGCCCTGTTATCGGCTCAAGTTTATGGATTCCAGCCGGTGGGAATAGCCTAAGTCTCATGTTTACGCGCCAGGATGCCCTCAACCTCGATGCCACGGATCCACTCGCCGAATTCCGGGATCGGTTCGTTTTCACAGATCCTGAGGTTTGCTACCTCGATGGCAATTCCCTTGGCAGGCTACCTAAGTCAACGGTAGAAAGCATCAACAAGTTTCTAATTGAAGGTTGGGGAACCAAGATCGTTGATGGCTGGGGCGAGTGGATCGATAAAGCCGAAACTACTGGCGATCTGATTGGCAAAGCAGCACTCGGCGCTGCTGCTGGCCAAACCCTGGCAATGGATACCACCAGCGTTAACTTTTATCGTTTGGTAAGGGCTGCGATTTCGGCCCGTCCTGGACGCCGAACCATAATCACTGATGAAGCTAACTTTCCTACCGATCGTTACATCATGCAAGGCATTGCTGAAGAACTTGATTTGAATCTGGTTATGATTCCAAATGATTTGAAGGAGCATACCAATGGCGAAACTTTTAGCTATGAAATGGTTACCACAGAAATTCTCAAGCCTTACTTAAATGAAGATGTTGCTCTTGTAACTCTTTCGGTTATCGCTTATCGTTCTGGTGCACTTCACAACATTAAAGAACTTACTGATCTGGTTCGGGCAAGCGGTGCGCTGATGATTTGGGATGCAAGTCATGCAGTTGGTGCAGTTGACATGCAATTTGATCGTG
>RGDC01000151.1 GCA_009918005.1 Actinomycetota bacterium | reverse complement strand
CCACTTCATCTACTAAATCTTCAAGCGTAATGATGTTGCCAGCGCGCTTTGAAAGGCGAACTTCTTCACCGTTCTTGAGCATCTTTACCATTTGCCCAATCAAGATCTGAATATTTTCATCAGGGTTATCTCCGGCACAAGCTGCAACTGCGCGGAGTCGATTCACATATCCATGGTGGTCAGCACCCAATAAGTAGATGCAAAGGTCATAACCACGATTGCGCTTATCAACGTAATAAGCAGTATCAGAAGCGAAGTAAGTTAATGCGCCATCGGCTTTGATTAGCACCCGATCTTTATCGTCATTGACCTTGAGATTTTAGTTTTTCAAATGCTCGATTGACCGCTCCTGAGGTATGCAGTGATTTTTCAGAAGACCAAACATCAAAATGAGTGTTGAAGTTATCTAGCACGCGTTTTTGATCCGCAAGTTGCAACGCATAGGCAGCTTCGCGAAATGCCTCGCTTCGTTGCGGCTCTGGCAAGTCGATAATTCCTGGATTTTGCGAAACAACTTGCGTTGCTAACTCTGGGATGTACGCACCGTGATAGCCATCCTCCGGAATTGGTTCGCCAAGCGCTGCCGCTTTAACAGATGCGCCAAATTTATCCATTTGGACACCAAGATCATTTACATAGAACTCGCGCGCAGATTCTGCGCCTTCAGCTTCCAATACCCGCGCGATTGCATCGCCAACTGCAGCCCATCGGGTATGTCCTAGGTGTAGCGGTCCAGTTGGGTTCGCTGAAATGAATTCCACATTTATTTTCTTGCCTGCTAATTGAGTGCCCCGGCCAAAGCTATTTCCTTTGGCAATAATGTCTCGTGCTAACTCCCCTTGGCTTGCTGCCGAGAGTCTGATGTTTATAAAACCTGGACCAGCAATTTCAATTGCCTCAACACCTGGAAGTGCAGCGAGAAATGGTTGCAAGATTTCTGCAGCAGCACGGTGATTTAGTCCAGCCTTTTTACCAACTTGCATAGCGACATTAGTTGCCCAGTCGCCATGATCTAGGTTTTTTGGCCGTTCGACAACGATTTCTGCAGGCACATCGTCAGGAGTTAAATTCAATTGACCACTGGAAATTGCACTCAGCAATGCAGCCTTGATGTGGCCAGCTAATTCCTGTGGGGTCATACAAAGTAAGACTAGCGAAAGCCTTGCAAATTAAGGAAATCCCCCACCAAGGAATGGCTAAGGTTTCTTAATTACTTGGCTTACAACCGACACTGAGTTTTCGCGGTGGGCTGCCTGTAGTGCGATGGACTTTTCAACGTCTCTAGCCTTCAGGGCCTGGATCATGGTCCGGTGTTCTTGGTTCATGTGAGCAAGATTGGCTGGGGCTGCAAAGTAAACACCTCGGTAAGCATCAGTTGCATCCCATTGATTCTTAATTAGGCGAACCAGGCGAGGCATGTTGCTTGCATCAAAGAGCGCAAAGTGAAATCTGCGATTAGCAGCAGTTACTGCCGATACATCCTGAGATTTAGCAGCCGATTCAACGTCATTCAAAATGTCTTCAAGATACTCAATGTCTTCATCAGTTAGAAGTGGGACGCCAACTCGAATTGCTTCATCTTCAAGCAGAGATGTCCGCAACGAAGTACCCACGATGTGGGTGGTAGGTAACCTGACCTTCGCCCTCTAGAACTTTTAATGCTTCCCGCAAAGGCACGCGACTGACGCCAAGGGTTGCAGCTAATGAATCTTGAATAACCTGTTGACCTGGTTCGAGTTGACCAGATGCAATAAGTACGCGAAGTTCGCGTAATACTGCCTCTTGCGCTGTTACGTTCTCGCTCATTCTTCATCCAAACTTGGTGGCGCTACTGCATATCGAACCGGAGTTGCTGAGAAAGTAATTGGATTTGCAACTTGTTTGCGTTCTTCGCCTTCTTGATTGATTGTGATGATTGGATTTAGTTCCAACGACTCTGCCAGTGCGAAAGCTTCGGAAAGTGAATTGATCGGACCACATGGAACCCCAGCTGCCGAAAGTAGTTTCCACCAATGATCCGCGCCGTATTGCAAGAATTGCTTTACAAGTAATTCATTAAGTTCAATTCGATTGGCAACTCGGTCTGGGTTCGTTGCAAATTTTGCATCCGTTGAAACTTCCGGGATTCCAAGTTCGTGGCAAAGTTTTGCAAACTGTCCGTCATTGCCAACAGCGACAACAATTGGTCGGTCGGAAGTTTGGTAAACCTCGTA
>RGDC01000016.1 GCA_009918005.1 Actinomycetota bacterium | reverse complement strand
GTTGCTGGACTCCGCGAAGAGGGCTTTATCAGGCCAGGCATTGAATTGAATCCGCAGTCGCTGCTTGATTACCTCGGTCCTTTTACAGAACCGGCTCAAGTTCCTGTTTTCAAGCACAGTCGCGACTGGATCAGAGAACAATTCGAACGCACGAGTGACCCGCGCAATGCGGATTGGTCAATTGGTATGAAAATCAACCTGCCACCCAACTACGTAATGATTCATCGAGTTTGGCTCGGTAGCATTGGCGTTTTATGCCAGTTAGAGTCAGAGTTTTCGGTGCGCGATGAATTCGCGCAATGGGTGCCTGGATTTGCTGAGGAAGTAGCTAGCTAGATCTTTAAGTCGCGTAGCAAAGTGGATTGTTCGCGGTATCCCTTGCCATCGGTATGCCGGGATTTGGCCCAAGAAATTTTTAAATGAGTTTTAGCGCGAGTCATAGCTACATACAAGAGCCGGCGTTCTTCATTAAATTCCACCGCAGTGGTTGCGTGAGAGATTGGAAGCAAGCCCTCACTAACTCCCGCAACGAAAACGGCTTCCCATTCCAGGCCCTTGGCAGCGTGAATAGATGCCAAGGTGACCGCATTGGCACTTGGGGCAAATTCCATTTCACTTCGCACGTCAAGGGACTTAACAAAGTCTGGTAGCTGCGCAGTAGCATCTTTTGCCTGAAGCTCGTCAGCTAAATCCACGATCGTGTTTAGGGATTCCCAGGTTTCTCTGGCTGCTCGTCCGCTGTCGGGTGCTTGAGATTTCCAACCTACCGATCCCAAAATGTCTCGAACTGTCTCGGCCATAGCCTTGGTTCCAGTTACATGTAACCCAGCACGCAGATTTAAGAGGGCATTCTTAACTTCAGCACGTTCAAAAAATCTTTCGGCTCCGCGTAACGAAATTGGCACACCTAGCGCGCTCAGTTCAGCTTCAAAAATTTCAGATTGGCTATTAATTCGGTACAAAACTGCAATTTCTCTTGGTGCAATCCCTTTTGAAATAAGTTCCAAAATCTGGGTACCAGTTTGCTTGGCTTCTTCTTCGTCATTTGCATACGAAGTAACACTTACAGCAGGGCCTTTCCCGCGTTGTGAAACAAGACGAACCGGACTAGTTGCATCCTTCGCTAGAACTTGGTTTGCTACTGCAATGATCGGTTCGGTACTTCGGTACGAGTGACTTAATTGAAAATCTTGAGTTCGAGCAAAGTGGGATTTGAAATCAATCAGATACTTTGATGTCGCACCCGAGAACGAGTAAATAGTCTGAGCTGGATCGCCCACAACACAAACATCATCACGATCACCAAGCCAAAGACTGAGCAATTCAAATTGCACTGGACTTACATCCTGAAATTCATCTACCGTGAAGTGACGATATTGCTTTCGAACTGCTCCTGCCATTTCGGGATAGTTCTCCATCATTGCAGTAGTTAGTAGAAGTACATCTTCAAAGTCCATGGCGTGCGCTTCATCAAGACGAGTTAGGTAGGCCTCAAATACTTTTGAAACTTTTTCAATAGTGAGATCTCCGCTTAAGTCCCGCCTCACTTCAACCGCTTTCTCTCGGTAAGCGTCTGGAGAAAGAATATTTACTTTTGCCCACTCAATTTCGGCGGCTAAATCTCGAATTGAATCCTTGTCATTGGCAACTCGACAAAGTGTTGCAGCATCAGCCACAAACCGAAACTTACTAGGCATTAAATCTGGCAGGTTCGAGTTAAAGAACTGGGGATAAAAAAATCTAAGTTGACGCAACGCGGCACTATGGAAAGTTCGCACTTGCACACCTGAGACACCTAGTTGCCCCAGTCGATTCCTAAGCTCGCCTGCAGCTCTCGTCGTAAACGTAACAGCTAAAGTTTGCGTTGGATCATGAACCCCAGTTGCTACTGCGTGGGCAATGCGATGTGTGATAGTTCGAGTCTTTCCGGTGCCAGCGCCAGCAAAAATTGCAACCGGACCTGAAACGCATTCGGCCGCAGCGCGCTGCTGGTCATCGAGGGCATCAAGAATGTCGGGCACTGCCCTATTGTGCCAAGCCCCTACGACAAACTCATAGGGCAGTCATAGGAATCTGTCGGATTACAGGCCTAGCAAGGTTTTAACTTCACCAATGCTTGGATTAGTCCGAGTTGATCCATCAGGGAAAACCAAAGTTGGTACCACGGCATTTCCACCATTTACGCCCATAACGAAGTCAGCTGCACTTGGATCTTGTTCAATATCAATCTCGTTGTACTCGATGCCTTCGCGGCCCATCTGAGCTTTCAAGCGCTGGCAGTACCCGCACCAAGGAGTGCTATACATGGTTACTTTTTCACTCATGACTTCTCCAAATTCTTGTAATGAGAATTACCTACTTAACTTCGACACCAGTTGATCGGTATATCTTCACCGTACCAAGACTGAATAAGTCTAAATGCAATTGACACCGGGCTTGGAACTTTAAGAGTTTCCGCAATGCAGGCGGCAGTAAATTCTTCTCGGGAAAACCATTGAACTTCAGTCATTTCCTCATCATGCATTTCAACTTCAGTACTGGTTGCAATTGCCCGATACGCAAGCATCAGTGAAGCTGGAAATGGCCAAGGTTGTGAACCCATGTATTTCAAAGACTGCAAATCAACATGGATTCCAGATTCTTCGTAAACCTCGCGAATAACTGCTGCTTCACAGGACTCACCGGCTTCAACGAAGCCAGCTAGCGTTGACAGCCAGCCTTCTGGCCATTCCCGGCGGCGGCCTAACAAGATGCGCCCAGCCAGATCTTCAACTGCAACAATCATGGCTGGCTCGGTGCGCGGGTAATGTTCGGACTCATGAACGTTGCACTTGCGCGACCAGCCAGCTAGTGCGACATCCGTCTTAGCGCCACACTTCGGACAGAACTGATGTCCTTCGTGCCAAGCGGCGAGTGCGACCGCTGCGGTTGCTAAGCCAACATCTTTTGCCGAAAGTGCTGCTCCAACATCACGCAGACTTACCCAATTCACATCGGTTAATCCAACTTCATCTCGCATGATTGCGATGTATGTGTGGTCATCGTCGGCGCCTAAAAACACTGAAGCTTGTTCCGCATCTAGCGATGACATTTTCAATGACCAAGGCTTAACCCAAACTATTGACAATTCATCAGTAACTGGAATGTTTCGCTCGTGCAGCACTAAAACTCTGGTGTTATCTGCGGTCCACGCCGCTTCGAACCATTGTGGATTGGCGCGTAACTCTGCCAAGCGGTCAACAGTGAATCGCGCTAACGGCAAATCGTTCATCAAGGTGTCCACAAGTAGCGATCATACGCGCTTGGGAATAGTCTGCAGATATGAGAGTTGCAACCTGGAACTTGTTACATGGAATCCCATTACTTGACCCGCAAAATGTTCCTAGCTTGGCTCAGGTCGCAAGCAATATCTCGGCTGATCTCATTGGTTTGCAAGAAGTTGATAGGCAGCAAGGACGCAGTAATTACGAGCATCAAACCAAGATTGTTGCCGATGCCAATGGACTTCCCTATTGGGTCTTTGCGCCAGCAATTACTGGAACACCTGGTGAGACCTGGGAAGGTGCAACTGACTCACACATTCACTTGCACAGCCATGCGGACATTAATCCCAACGAGCCGCATTATGGAATTGGATTAGCGTCACGATATCCATTGACAAATATTGAGGTTTTGAGATTTAAGGCAGCGCCCTTTTCTTTACCCCTACTTGTACCAAACGATCCTCGGCCACGTCTAATGAAAGTTTCCGATGAGCCTCGCTTGGCGATCATTGCTGATGTCGAATCTCCGCTAGGTACTATAACCGTGGCAAACGCTCACTTAAGTTTTGTACCTGGATACAACGTTAAGCAGTTGCGGAAACTTACAAAATATTTAGTCGACCGTCCGAATCCAGTTCTTGTTATTGGAGACTTTAATTTGCCTGGAAAGATTGCTAATTTAGTTTCTCGCTGGGAATCGCTGGCCACACTTCCTACTTATCCAACATTTAAGCCTCGCATCCAGTTTGATCACATGATTTCTCGGGGCTTAGCGGAAGAAACAGTTAGGCAAGCAAAAGATTCAGCTGAAGTAATGCCACTGGCAATTAGCGACCACTGTGCCCTAATTGTTGAAATTACGAAATAAGTTCGGTCAATTCCGCAAGCGATAACAAGTTTGTTGGAGGACTCACTACTTGATCCGCTACGTAATAGAACACTGCTTGAATTTGATCTGGATTTACGCCGAGCGTTAGCGCCGCAGCCTGGCGATAGATACTAAGTTGCAAATCGTTTGCCGATCCTGGTTTTCCAGTTTTCCAATCGACAACTAACCAGTTCCCAGTGGCAGTTGGATCGTCGAGTGTTCCGGTAAACAAAGCATCCAATCGACCCCGAAGCGTTCTACCACCAAGTACTAAAGCAAATGGGAGTTCGAGCGAGGCTGGGGTTCGGTCAGCAAATGGCCCTGATTCGAATGTGGACTTAAGCGACTGCAACTGATCGTCAGTGTAAATTTCATCGTCCATCGCGCCAGAGAGGGTTTCGGTATCAATCAAAGTTCTTCTGCCATAAAAAGTTTCAACCCAGGTATGGAAAGTGGTTCCTCTGTCTGCGGCACTCGATGGTTTTCGAGGCATTGGACGAACTAAAGACTTTAAAAACACTTCTTCGTCAGTTTCTAATGCAATTAGCTGACTTGCAGATAGCGAAGTTGGTAAGCGGACCAATCTTTCAACAGAATTATATTGACTCGCTTGCAAAACTAATGCGTCGATGTCTTGTTGCCAGGAATCAACCAAAGCTAACTCTTCATTAGTTAATCCTGATTCATCGTGCAAATTGATTGCTGCGGATTTAACGAGGTCAGCGTCCAATTGAATCTGCCGGCGCTTATCAGGATCAACTTCGGCTGGCCAAGAAAGGTACTGAACGTCTGCCAGCATTGGATTTGTCGCATCGGTATCAGGAATTTCCGTCCAAATTTGAGGATTTGTCGCACCTTCATGCAGGTCAATTAGGAAATCACTTGGCCCGCGCAGCCTTGCTTGAGTTGGACCCCACCAAGATCCGCTCGCAATCACTTTTTTCTCAGCTCGTGTTATCGCGACATAAGCCAGTCGACGCTCATCTATTGTCGCTAGTTCACCGGCAGCAGTTGTAAAGGATTTAAAGTCAACACCGCGCGGCCCAGATGGACTTGGGAATTCGGGTAGCAATGGATTAATTGGAGCACCAAGAGAATCTGGTGGAATTCGAAAGGCATTTTTTGGCCAATGTCGATCTTTCGGAGTCGAAGGGAAAACTCCAATCGTTAAATCTGGGACCACCACGATTGGAAATTCCAGACCTTTTGATTTATGAATCGACATAATGATCACTGCGTTATCGCTGAGTGTGACATCCGCTTCTACAAAGGAGTTGAATCTTTGGCCAGTGCGTAAGTACTCCAAGAAAGCAGCAACACTCGAGTCGCCTTCGAGGTTTCTAAAGTTGCCTGCGAGGTCAATCAAGGCGGCTAGTCGATCAAAATGCGTAGAGCCCTCTGGTGAGTTCATCACCATGGCTTCAATACCAATTCCAGTGACTCGAATTATTCGTGAAATCAAATCAATTGCAGACTCATTACAAAACCTGCGTAGTATCCGTAATTGGCCAGCCAGTTCAATCATGCGAACCCTGGCTTCAGGCGAGTAAGGAAGTGAGTCATCTTCACTTACAAGCTCTAAGGCATCAAGCAAGCTAACGCGCTGTGACTTATCGACTGCTGAAACAATATGATCGAGCTGTACTTCAATTGGCATTTCAGCGGTTACATCAAGTCGAACCAGTTCAGATGCATGTCGACCTAGAATTGCCAAATCGCGAGATCCGATCTGCCAACGCGGACTCAGCAAAATTCGAGCTAGTGCGGAATTTGCCGTTGGGTCATGTATGGCCTCTAAGTAACTAACTACTTCACGAACTTCAGGGAGATTCACCAGTGCGCCGGGATCAACTACCTGAACCGGTATTCCCCGGGCTTCCAAGGCATTTACATAATGTTGTGCATTCTTTTTTTCTCGAAGTAGAACAGCAACTTCGTTCCAACTTTTGATTGGCTTAATTTTTGAAATTTGTTCAGCTACCCACTCAACTTCATCGGCAAATGTTGGCAGAAGTGCAGTATGAATTTCTCCTTCAGGTTTTGCATCATCTGCTGTAACCAACTCAACAATCTCGGGATGAATTTCTCGCAATTTATTACTCAAGGAATTTGCCGCAGTGAGAATATTTTTTCCCGACCTTCGGTTTGCAGTTAGCTTATAGATCTGGGCCGGCTCCCAAATCCCATTAAACTGACGCTTAAAGTCGGTTTTGAAGTTTTCCATATTTGTGATTTCGGCACCGCGCCAGCCATAAATTGCTTGGCAGGGATCACCAACAGCCATAACTGGGTGACCATTGCCAAAAAGCTCCTGCAACAAGACTTTTTGAGATAACGAGGTGTCTTGATATTCATCCAACAAAACAACATGGAATTGCTCTTTCAAAATGTCTCGCATGGCTTGCGAATTTTGTGCAGCTTGGGCCGCTAACCGAATTTGGTCAGCATAATCAATCACATCATTTGAAATTTTTGCTTGACGGAAATCAACAACTAACTTGGCCAGAGCTACTCGCTTGTTACAAGTTTTTATCATGTCGTGGGTTAGCTCTTGCTTTTTCTCAATTGCTTCAAGGCTAATTAATCTTTGGAGATCATTTTCAATAATGCGATTGGGATCCACTAAGTAGTTTGAGCATTGCTCATCAAGTTTTAGCATTTCACTAACTGCAGTGGTTGGACTGTATCCAAGTCCACCCAAGTCATAACTTGATTGACAAACAACCCGCATGGCAAGTTGATATCGAGTTGCATCTACGACAACGCGGGCATCTGGCTCGAGGCCAAGTCGTAGCGCATGCTCTTTGAGTAGTCGGGAACCGAAGGCGTTGTAAGTTGAAATAATCGGTTCACCCAAGTCAGCATGAGCAGATTCGTCTGGCAGGTATTTAAGTGCAGCCGGCAAGAAACTTCGGACACGGGTCATCAATTCGTTTGCTGCCTTCGTGGTGAAAGTTAGACCAAGAATTCGATCCGGCGATATTTGCTGCGTCATGATTAACCAAGCGATCCGACCCGCCATAACGGTAGTTTTGCCAGTGCCAGCGCCCGCAACAATCATGCTTGGCTCGAGTGGCGAAATGATTGCTTCTAACTGTTCAGCACTTGGGTTGAATCCAAGGACTTTTGTTAAGTCCGAAGTTGTAATTTCTTTCATGACAACACCTGCTTTCCTTCAGGTGTTGCCGGACACAACGTTCGAACTTTGCACGATTTACACTTTTGGTCTTCGTAGCGAGCTTCATATCTTTCATCGAGCACGATCAAAGCGGCTTGACCAATTCGTTGATCTAGCGAGGTAGGTGAATTCTCATCATGAGTTTCGGGTGAAACTTGTTGAACCAGAGCTAGATCGGAATTATCTTTTTCACCAACCCGCAACTGAACCAATGCAGCACCTTGTACGTCTTGACTTGGCTCACGTGAAACGATCTCGCCATCTTTAGTGAAATTACCGTTCTCAAGAAGGTATGCGTAAAGGGCTAGTTGTACGTCTTTAAATAAGTCTTTGCTCTTTTTGGCCTCTTTACTGGTTTTGAAATCAAAAATCATAATTCCGTTTTCAGAGAACTCAATTCGATCTGCTCGACCTGAAATTGCAACGTCTACTTCACGCATTGAGCCATCTGGGTTATCGACAGTAACTTTGGTTTTCCAAGTTAGTTCGGACTCAGTGATACTTATTTGATCTTTATGGTTAAGCATCCAAGTTAAAAGCCGCACGGAAGCATCATGGGCCGCAGTTCGTTCCCGCGAACTCTCCCAGTCTGCTTCGTAACCCATCCCTGGCCAAAGCCGATCCAGCTGTTCATCGATTGCCGAAATATCGTAAGCAATTTCGCCTGATGACAAACCTTGCGCAATTGCATGTAACGCATTTCCAAAAATCATTGGTGTCGCAGATTGGGTAAGTGCATTTAGTTTGCGCTCCAAGAACCACTGGGCTGGGCAATGCTCGATTGCAGTAATTCCCGAAGCTGAAATCGCTACCTGGGAACTAATTGGACGCAAGTTTTGAGTCTGCTCCAAAACTCCCCACCATTTCTCGGGGTCTGCATGGAAAAACAATGATCCATGATTTTCATGCAACAGGGCAAGTCGATTTGCGGCAGCAAGTCTTAGAGATTCAGACGAGTCTGGTGAGTTTAAAGTGCGGCGTAAGTTTGCGATTACTCCCTCTGGACTCAATGGTCGTTTTGGGCGACCTGAGGTATGTGCGATTTCGATTCCGGGCAGTGCGGTGACAATGTCGGTAATGAATCTCGTAGGGGATACGCCATCGTCTCGAACTGAAGTGTCGGTTGCCGTAATCATAAGTGTTTGCATGGCGCGAGTAAGTGCAACGTAAAACAGTCGCCGTTCTTGCGCTAAAAGTTCACGCATAGTCATCGGCATTAGCTCAGAATTTGGGCCAATCCGATCTGACTGAAGCAAAGTTTGGTGTTGACGAAGATCTGGCCAAAGTTCTTCTTGTGCGCCAGCAACGACAACGTACTTCCATTGCAATCCTTTGGAACGATGAGCCGTAAGTAACCGGACTGAATCATTTCGTACATCATTTTCCGCTAACGCTTCAGCTGGAATCTCCTGAGCTTCAATTTCATCTAAGAAATTTGTTAAATCTTTACCTCTGCCCCGGGCCACAAATCGATTAGCCAGATCAAATAACGCGCAAATTGCATCTAAATCCCGGTGGGCTCGAGTACTTTGGGTGCCAAAGCCAAGGGCTTGTTCTTGCAGTCGCATTGGCCAGGAAGTTCCCTGCCAAATGCTCCAAAGTACTTCATGTGGACTGGCACCTGCTTGCATAAGTTTTCGGGCATCTATCAAAACTGTGCCAATTTTTTGAATTGCAGCAACTACTGCATCATGTCTGCCCGGAGGCACGTCCAGTAAAAGCTTCGGATCAAGCAAAGCTTCGCTGATTAACACTAAAGCTGGTCGTGGTGCATGCTCAGTGGTTCGATCTGCCATTCGCAAATAGCTACCAAAGCGTCGCAAATCAACCGGGTCAATTGTGGCAAGTGGTCCACTCAGCAATTCAGCAACCACATCAACAGTTGCATGCCTTGGATTGTCGATGATGCGAAGTGCAGTGACTAACGGTGAAACTGCTGGGTCTTGATGTAGCGGAATTTCATCGGCAGCAACTTCAACAGGAATTCCGGCTGCAACAAAGGCTCGATAGATCGTAGGAATCGAAACCACGGCTGAACGTACAATAACCGCAAAGTCTGACCACTGTAAGTTCTGGTTCGCATGCGCACGAGCAACTAAATCTGCGATATGAGAGGCCTCTGCGCCTGGTGAATCGAAAGTTCGAATTTTGAGTTCACCTGAATTTTCAGTAACACATTTTGGATTTCGGTGTTTGTGAATATCAACTGAGTTAAAGCCAGCTGGAATTCGATCGCCAATCACAGCACTAGCCGCCGAGCGAATCTCTGAACCAAATCTTCGACAGGTTGATAGCACGACATTTTCTACTGGGCTCGAAAATATTGATTCGAATTCTTGTTCAAAATTTCTTATGCCGGCTTCGTCAGCACCACGAAACCCATAAATTGCCTGATCGACATCACCGACTACAACCAATGCGCTATCAGCATTAACCATTGCTTTCAATAGGGCGACCTGACCTGGGTCAGTGTCTTGATATTCATCGACATAAATAGCACTAAAGGTTTTGTGCAAATATTCTTGAACGTCAGGTCGATGGCTTAGTAAAACCGCGCGATGTATTAACTCGGAATAATCCAAAACACCTTCGGCATCTAGTACATCCAAGTACTCATCCATGAATACACCAATCGAAGTCCAAGTTTTTCGACCAGTTTGATTTCCAAGATTTACGAGATCTCCCGGATCCATCATGTGTGAACGAGTTCGGGACATGACTGCGCGAATTTCTTCGGCCAACCCACGAGTGCCAACAGCCGGCATTAGGTCTTCTGGCCAATCAAGCCTTTGGTCAGAAATCGCATCTGCAAAAAGTTGTCGAGAACGAACTTGTTGTTCTGGGCCAGATAAAAGTCGGGTTGCCGAAATATATGCCTCGTCAGATTGGAACTGCCTTACCAGTGCATAACAAAAGGAATGAAAGGTACTCACTAAAGGGACGATGCCGCCGCCAACAGCAGCAGTTACTTGGTCGCGCCAGTCAATGGCCGCGCGACGACCAAAAGTTAGACCAAGCACTTGATTTGGATGTAACGCTCCCGAACCCGACAGTCGAGCAGCCATCGCAGCCACCAAAGTTGTCGTCTTGCCGGTACCCGGACCTGCTAAAACCCGCATGGCACCATGTCGATGATTAACTACACGAAGCTGGTCGTCGTCAAGGATCGGCGCAGCGTATGGCAATGCCGGGGTGCGATCAAGGATTAAGCGAGTCATTGCTCCTTATTCCACCATGTACCGGTGACAAAACCGCATCAGGCTTTCGCATTCCCCGATTATTCAGGCAAGATTATGGGGTTAGTACTTTTAATTTAACTATTGATAGGGGGATGTCTGTGGCACCAGCGACTCCGACCTCCACCTTGGTCATAGAAGATGCAGTAATTAACCGGAGATTGCGCCGACCAGCTGACTTGGCGCGCTTTGCCTTCACAATTTTTGCCATAGTTGCTGTGGCACTGCTTGCCTACGTGGCCCAAAGTACAACTACTGGTATCGATCAAGATATTTCGCAAGGCGCCAATCGCCTTCCCGCTCCGATTATTTTGATTACTAACTTAGTCAGTGGTTTTGGCGCCTTAATATTCCCAGCTGCGGCCGCTCTGGATCTGTTAATTCGTAAGCGCACCCGTCAGCTTGTTGAATCAATTGCCGCACTACTTGTCACAGTTGTAATTCTTACCGCTTCGTCATGGGCATTAATTCAGTCAGGGTCTGAGCGGCTACTTCTTACTTTTGCTGGCACAACCGATCCAACAACTGCAGTTCCATTTAGTATCGTCGTCGGCGGCTTGGCTGCCTTCACTACAGTAGCCCGGATCATGTCTCGCCCAAGATGGAACATTGTTGCGGGAATTGTTATTGGATCAATTGCGCTTGCAAATATTGTCAGTGGTGGTGTGACCGCAGCTGGTCTTGGCGTATCATTGCTCGCTGGTTGGGCAGCTGGGTTATTGATTCGCTATTTACTCGGCACAGACACTACTCGCCCATCAGGAAATGAAATTGCAAAAGCAATGGCCGCATTAGGCCTGCCACTTACTTTGCTTCGAGCAGCAGAAGTTTTAGAGTCCGGTCGAAAATATGATGCCAGCACTACCGATGGTCAGCGCATTGACTTGATTGTGTTAGATCGCGATCTAGAGGGCGCTGGTTTAGCTCAGGCTATCTATCGATCTGTTCGATTGCGCGATGATTCAGGTGGTTCTGGCACTTCGATGCGCAGACGACTTGAACGTATTGCCTTAAATAGCTGGGCAATTTCAACGGCAGGAATTTCGACACAGCACTTACTTGCGGTCGCAGAAGTTGGTCCAGATGCTGCAGTACTCGCCTTTCAACATGTGCCAGGTCGATCATTTGATTCAGTTGGACATGCACTTGGCGATGCTGAACTTGCGGGCGCCTGGGAAATTGTGCGGGACTTGCAGTCAGCTCGGATTGCACATCGGGCTTTAATTGCCGAAAACTTTTTGCAAGCAACTGATGGCAAGGTGTACATCCAAGGCTTGGAAGATGGGACTATCGCTGCCTCTGAAGTTTTGTTGCGCATAGATCTTGCCGAAGCCTTAGTTACGCTTTCGCTGTCTGCCGATCCAGTCCGCGCAATTCAAGCGGGTCGAGTCGTACTTGGCGATGCTGGACTGGCTCGTGCCTTGCCGGCATTACAACCGGTTGCACTTTCCCCACACACTCGATCGAAGCTCAAAGAAAATCGCGACCTGCTAACGACTTTGCGGGCAACGATCTTAGAAAACATGCCTGAGACAAACTTCGAAGAAATTGAAATTGAACGGGTTAAACCACGCACTTTAGTAACAATCTTTGCTGGAACCATCGCTGCCTATCTATTGCTAACACAGCTGGGTCAAGTTAACTTCTCAGAGGTTTTCAGAGTCGCAGACACTAGATGGATGCTAATTGGCTTAACTTTTTCTGCACTTACCTACGTTGGTGCTTCGTTAACTCTTTCTGGAGTTGTGCCCGAGAGGCTTTCGTTTTGGAAAACATTTCAGGCGCAATGGGCTGCTTCGTTTGCAACATTAGTGGCACCGCCGACCTTGGGATCAGTCGCAATTAATGTGCGTTATCTGTCACGACAAGGGATGAATACCGCATTAGCAGGAGCTAGCGTTGCCGTTTCTCAAGTTATGTCTTTTTTTAGTCACATCACATTACTTTTTATCGCAGTAATCGTGGCAGGTACATCTAGCGACTTTTCCTTCCGGCCACCTAAGACTGCAATCATTGTGTTCCTTGTGGTAGCCCTTTCAGCCTCCGCGCTGTTCACAATTCCGGCAGTTCGGCGTTGGTCTACTGAAAAGATTCAACCAATCTTTTCCCAAGTTCTCCCACGGCTCTCATCGCTTGCAAATCAGCCAGCGAAACTGGTGACGGGAGTGTTTGGGGTGCTGCTTCTTAACTTGTCCTACTGCGCCTGCTTGATTGCATCAGTAAGAGCCTTTTCTACGGATTCTTCGATGGCTGCAATCGCCCTGGTATATCTTGCTGGCTCGATCGTGGGACAGGCTGCGCCAACACCTGGTGGATTAGGTGCAGTTGAAGCTGCTCTTGCTGCAGGATTAACGGCTGCCGGCATTGATCCAGGTATTGCAATTTCCGCAACCTTGGTATTTCGCTTGATAACTTTCTGGATCCCAACTATTCCTGGTTGGTTTGCTTTCCAGAATTTGCAGCGAACTGGCAACCTTTAATTTCAATTAGTAAGAGGGTTTGTCAGGTTCGATTTGGCTAACCCAAGCAAGTACGCCACCACCGACATGAATTGCATCCTTAAATCCTGCGCCTTTGACTGCCGCAAGAACTTCAGCGGAGCGGCCACCGACTTTGCAATGTAAAACAATTTGCTTGTCGGATGGCATCTTGGTTAACGCATCACCCATCAAAAATTCATTCTTTGGGATCAGCACTGAACCTGGGATACTTACGATGTCGTATTCATTTGGTTCCCGAACATCGATAAGTATGAAATCTTTTTCGCCGCGCTCGCGAGCTTTTAGCATTTCATCGAGTTGCTTGACGTTAATCGTGGAATCAACAATTGCTTCCGCTGCTTCCGTTGAAACGGCGCCACAGAATGCCTCATAATCGATCAACTCAGTCACAGTTGGATTTTCACCACAGACGGCGCAATTTGGATCTTTCCGCATTTTGATTTTGCGATAGGTCATTTCGAGGGCATCGTAAACAATTAGAGAGCCCACAAGTGGATCTCCGATTCCAGTCAGCACTTTAATGGCTTCCGTTACTTGAATCGAACCTATCGATGCACAAAGAACGCCGAGTACGCCACCTTCGGAGCACGAAGGAACCATTCCTGGCGGTGGTGGTTCTGGGTAAAGGCAGCGGTAGCAAGGTCCATATTCAGACCAGAAGACACTTGCTTGTCCATCAAATCGGTAGATCGAACCCCAAACGTAAGGCTTATTCAGTAGTACGCAGGCATCATTTACAAGGTACCGCGTGGCAAAGTTGTCGGTGCCATCAACAATCAAGTCATACTGTGCAAATAGTTCCATCACATTCGTGGCATCAAGTCGGACTTCATGCTTTATTACGTTCACGTAAGGATTGATTCCCTTAACTGTGTCAGCTGCACTATCAACTTTTGGTCGATCGATATCACTTTGGCTATGAATAATCTGGCGCTGCAAATTGGATTCATCAACTGTGTCGAATTCAACAATGCCTAAAGTGCCCACACCGGCCGCTGCCAAATACATAAGTGCTGGGCTGCCTAGACCGCCTGCGCCGACACATAAAACTTTCGCGTTCTTAAGGCGCTTCTGCCCTGCCATACCAACATCAGGAATGATCAAGTGTCGGCTGTAGCGACGGACTTCATCAACGGTCAGCTCAGCGGCTGGTTCTACTAATGGGGGTAATGACATTTTGACTCCTGTGAACGTTATGTCTCTATCCAACCCTGTTTTTTGGTTTCATGTTTCCACCCAATACATCATGGACAGTTATCGCAAAGATTTCGCGGAAATTTGGGGTGACTGGGACAAGTGAGCCAGCAAGGTCTAGCGTAAGAGCCATGGAGCGTCTGCCATTTTTTGACACTGAATTGACGGGATCTGAAGTCAGATCTTCAAAGGAGCACCACCGTCGTTCAGCCGTAATGCGCGCAGGCTTAGAGGTGTTCACTGAAAAAGGGTTCCATTTAGCATCCATGGATGACATTGCCGATCGTGCTGGGGTCAGTAAACCCATTTTGTATCAGCACTTTTCGTCCAAGCAAGATCTTTACTTGGGAATTCTTGATGAGAGAGTCGATGCAATTGTCGAGCAGGTCAGCAGTGCTATTGCTTCTGCCTCATCCAATAAAGGGCGACTAGAGGCAGCAATCGGTTGCTATTTCACATTGGTCGATGATGCAGATCTTGGCTACCGACTCATCTTTGAATCTGACTTCACCATGAATCATGATGTCCGCGCTCGAGTCGAAGATGTTGTTTCTCAGGTATCAAGAATTGTCGGTGCCGAAGTTTCCAAGCAGACCGGAATGTCGTTAGGAGAAGCCAACATCCTCGCAGGTGGGTTAGCCGGAATGGCTCAAGCTGCTGCTTGGCGCTGGCTTCGACTTGGTAGACCTATACCTATTGAGAAAGCGATTACCCAGACTCTTGATCTTGCATGGAACGGCTTGAACTCAATTCAGGCAAAGGCTAGTTCGCCCGAGGCTGACGTAGTTCACATAGAAGATCGCATCGGTTAACGTAGACTCGTATCTGACCTAATCAAACTTTTGGAGCAGCCGTAATGGAAATTCGAATTGGTATTCAGCACGTAAATCGTGAAGTTGTTCTTGAGAGCAACGAAGGCTTGAAGTCTGTTCAAAAATCCATTGACGCTGCGCTGGAGAATGGTTCACTGTTAACTCTCACGGACGAAAAAGGCCGGACCGTTATAGTTCCCGGAGACAAGATTGCGTTCATCGAAATTGGTGCCCAAGTATCTGGCCGCGTTGGATTTGCAACTACTTCGTAGTTACTGATTGCGCTTACTGCGCAATCAACATAAACGCTGTATCTATTGGGATGTGTTAGGACGCCAGTCCTGATTTGATTGCGCTTATTGCGCAATCAACATAAACACTGTATCTATTGGGATGTCTTAGGTTTAGCTCGCTAAACCTAAGACATCCATACGCTTTGCGTGACCGACAGTTAGTCGATTAACCATGGCTGTTAATTCAGTGGAAGTCACAGTCGCTTCACCACTAGGTGAGCGCAAGAAAAGTTCTTGTAATGCTGGACGAGATCCAGCAACTAAAGTCGCTTGGCTAATCATTTCGCCCATAAGTCTTCGTCCCCACAACGCTAGGCGTCCCGCAACTTTAGGATCTTGCTCAATCGCAGCCCGAATTCGATTAACTGCGAACTCCGCTTGACCAACGTCAGATAAAACTTCCGCTACGAGCGCAGCGGTTTCAGGATCCATGTGGGAAGAAATTTCTCGGTAAAAGTCATTTGCAATTCCATCGCCCACATACGCCTTAAGTAATCCCTCTAACCAGTCACGAGGGGTTAGCGTGTTGTGAAATTGATTTAGTGGAGTAACAAACGGCTGCATAGCTGCAATGGGATCTGAGCCTAATGCTGATAAATGCGCTGACAACTGTTCAAAGTGAGCAAACTCTGCCGCTGCCATCTTCGCCAGCGAAGCTTTATCTTCCAAAGTAGGCGCCAAGCTCGCATCTGCAGCAGTGCGCTCAAAAGCCACCAACTCGCCATATGCGAGGACACCAAGAAGGTCAATAACAGCAGGACTAGTCACAACGCTTAAGGGTAGGCGATAAATGGGTACAATTGAAGTCGGCCACGAAAATGTACGTGTTTGCCGTATATCTACCAGGAGTTTTCGCATCGCTAGTTTTGCCGATCTCGGCGTTCCCCAAGACATCTGCTCGGCATTAGCCAGCAAGGGCATTGTCGATGCCTTCCCGATTCAAGAAATGACTTTGCCGCTTGCTATGTCAGGTCAGGACTTAATAGGTCAAGCTAAGACCGGCACTGGCAAGACCTTAGGTTTTGGAATTCCACTGCTTACTCAGGTCATCACACCAACAAATTCGGAATGGGCGGAATTCAAAAATGCCGGCAAGCCGCAAGGGCTTGTGATTGTTCCGACTCGTGAATTAGCAATCCAGGTTGCAGATGATTTAGAAACAGCTGGAAAAAACATGGGCGCTCGGGTCTTGAGCCTTTATGGCGGCAAGGCCTACGAGCCACAAGTTGAAGCGCTTAAAAATGGTGTAGAAGTTATTGCTGGAACCCCAGGCCGCTTAATCGACATGATCAAGCAGGGTCACCTAGATTTAAGTGCTATCAAGGTTTTGGTGCTCGACGAAGCGGACGAAATGTTAGACATGGGATTTTTACCCGATGTAGAGATGCTCGTAAGTAAAACTCCAGCCACGCGTCAGACCATGTTGTTCTCCGCAACAATGCCAGGACAAATTGTTGCGCTTGCCCGTCGTTACATGACACAGCCAACTCACATTCGTGCTTCTGATCCAACAAGTGATTCTTCAACGGTTGACGCAATCGAACAACATGTTTGGCGTTGCCACCAAATGGATAAACCCGAACTTGTTGCTCGCGTTCTGCAAGCCGAAGGTCGTGGGCTAACTATGATCTTCTGTCGCACCAAGCGCGTCGCTGGAAACCTCGCCGAGGATTTAGCGAATCGCGGCTTTGCTTCTGCTGCAGTGCATGGTGACCTTGGTCAAGGTGCCCGCGAGCAGGCGCTGCGCGCTTTTCGAAGTGGAAAAGTTGATGTTCTTGTTGCAACTGATGTCGCTGCTCGAGGAATCGATGTTGCTGACGTCACACACGTAATCAACTATGAATGTCCTGATGATGAAAAGACTTACTTGCACCGCGTTGGTCGCACTGGTCGCGCTGGCGCATCAGGTGTAGCGATCACACTCGTTGATTGGCAAGACATCAATCGTTGGCAAATGATCAACCGCATGCTCGGTATGGACTTCAACGATCCAATCGAAACTTATTCATCAAGTGATCACGTTTACCAAGGCTTGGGTATCCCCGCCGGGACAACTGGTGAACTTCCAGGTTCGGCTCGCACGCGCGAAGGTTTGGCCAGCGAAAAACTTGAAGACCTCGGTGAAACCGGAGCCAACAAGGGTCGACGTTCTGGATCTGGCAAACCTGCAACTGGTAAGTCTGGATCAAACAGCCGTTCAAGTGCGGGCAACAAGAGTTCTTCGTCGAGGCCTCGAAATTCCGGTGCAAGCGACTCTTCAGCTAAGACTTCTGCCGCAACGACGTCTGGTGAAAAAGCACCGACCAAAGAGCGCACCCCGCGGCAACGTAACCGTACCCGCGCCACTCAAAAAGACGCCTAGTTAAGGGCTTTAACTTGAAGCCAAGTTTGCATTAATTTGGCTTCTAAGTATTCATTTGCGGCTTTCATGTTTAACTCCGCGATTTCACTCGGCATTACGGGTGTTCCAAATAATAAGTGAATTGTTGGCCGGTGGAATATTTTTGAGAGCGCTTGCAAAATACTTCGTTCGACTGAGCCGGACCCTAGTTTTCTAGTGTCGTGGTGGGCAATGGGAAGAATTGGCATCGCTACGGATTTAGCTAAAGCTGCGGTTCCCGGGCGCCATGGTCTTGGTGATGCTTCCGAATTAATTTGTACATCACCTTCGGGATACATCAAAACGCATTCATTATTTTTAAGGGCATTCCGCGCAGCGCGATAAGCGCTACGGCCATCATGCTGATCGGTAGGAATAATTCCACTTCCAGTAACTATTTGCTTGGCAAGTGGGAAGTTCCACATGTCTGAAGTTCCTACTGGCCGCAAATGTCTGCGATGGGTGCAAGTGCCACTGCACGGACCATCGACTGTGTAGCCAAGTCTGTGAAGCGTACCCACGGTTACCACAACATCAACCACAGTCGTGTGGTTAATTATGATCATTGCTGGACCAGCTGCATCTAGTACCTGCAGATTCTCGTCACCATGAACTTTTATTTTTGTTAGTCGGCGCGACAGAAAATACAAAAAAGTACCTGGTTGACCACGCATTTCTTAACTCTACTTCAAAGCTTCTGAAGCAAACTAGGCAACAGGTTGGGCGCCGGTGATTTCGACAAGTGAGCCACACATGAATGACGCTTCTTCGGAAGCGAGAAAGGCAACTAATGCGGCAACTTCATCTGGACGACCTACGCGACCAAATGGAACTAGCGCATCCAGGTCAGCAATAGTTTTACCTGATCGCTTCGCACCTGCTTCTAGCATTGGAGTGTGAATTTCTCCTGGGCAAACTGCGTTAACTCGAACATTATGGGGCGCGTAGTCCCGCGCTAAATTTTGCGAGAAGGATGCAACGGCAGCTTTGGTTACGTTGTAGCCGATGCAGTTAGGCGCGGGATGTAATCCCCATTGCGATGCTGTGTTAACAATTGCACCGCCGCCACCTGCGATCATGTGCGGTAACGCAGCGCGACATAAATGGAACATGGCT
>RGDC01000150.1 GCA_009918005.1 Actinomycetota bacterium | reverse complement strand
GTTGCGGTTATGTAATCACCTAAACTCAATGAGAAAGTGAACATTGAGCCAGCAATTAAACTTGGAAAGATCAACGGCAAAATTACTCGACGGAATGTGTACCAATTACGAGCACCTAAATCCCCTGATGCATCAAGCAAAGAATTGGGAAGTCTTTCAAAGCCTGCGTAGATCGGCAGGATCATGTAGGGAAGCCACAAATAAGCGAGCCCAATGACTATCCCGGTGAATCCAAAGCCCGGGGAATGAAGTCCCAGCGAGCCAAAGAGCCAATCAATCACGCCAGTCTTTGGTTCAAGCATTGTTCGCCAGGAATAGATCTTGACCAGATACGAAGCCCACAACGGAGTAAGTACCAATGCAACGAGGATCTTCTGAGTTCTGGGGCGAGCGATTTTCGCCATGAAGAAGGCCATCGGAAGTGCAAGAACTGTGCAGATCAAGGTCACCATGATTGCAATTCCGAGCGTTCGCACGATGACATTGCGATACGAGGGATTGGTGAGCAATTCGTGGAAATTATCGAGATTGAAGCGACGGATGACATCGCCGGTGAAGGTATCGATCGTGAAGAAAGCGGTGAGAAGAAGTGATGCAAGAGAACCGAGATAAGCAACAACGAGCCAGAAGACCGGAGCGGTAAGCAACGCCGCAAGACGAAGACGTGGCCGTTTATGAAGCCACGTTGCAATCGACGAGGACATCTACTTACCGCTCTCGGATTACTTATTTATCAAGAGTTTCGCAGACTCGACCAGGCTGTTGCCCACTCTGAGTAAGGAACGCACTTGACATCAGTTCGACCATCGAGGCAGTTCTCGGTAGCCGTATTCCAGTAGTACACGTCATTCCAATAGGCATCATCGTTGGCATGGAATGTTGCGCAATGATTCTTGTCAGCGGTCAAGTCACATGACTTGGCATTGGATGGCGCTTCTCCGAACCACTCAGCGACTCCAGCATTGGCCTGTGGTGAGACGATGTGATTCATCCACATGTAGGCGCAATTTGGATTCTTAGATTTGCTGGAGATCATCCAGGTATCAGACCAACCAGTCGAACCTTCGACCGGTTTGATTCCTTCAACCTTGACACCTTCGCTCTTGGCGAGATTGATGTTGACCTGCCAAGTTGTACCGAGAACAGTCGATCCAGATTTGAGCGATGCGACATGCTTCAGGTAATCGCCCCAGTACTCGCTGATTAATGGCTTCTGCTCTTTGAGTAGAGCGATTGCAGCATCAAATTGGGTTTGATCGAGGGCATATGGATACTTGATGCCAAGCTCTGGCTTGGTCTTCATCAAATAGAGCGCTGCATCTGCAATATAGATTGGTGAGTCATATGCAGTGATCTTTCCTTTGTAAGGAGAGTTTGCATCAAAGACCGCACCCCATGATGTTGGAGCTGGCTTGACGATATCTGTTCGATAAGCGAGCAGATTCGCACCGCGACCATGTGGAACGCCGTAAGCAACACCATTGACTGAGTTCCAAGGTTGCATCTTCAAATTGGCGAAGATATCGGCATAGTTTGGAATCAAGTCGGTATTGACTGGCGCTACATCGCCACCATAGATCAAACGCAATGATGCATCGCCAGACGCAGAGACGACGTCATATTCGCCGGTCTTCATCAGCGAGACCATCTCATCGGATGATGCGCCAATCTTCACATTGACTTTGCAACCAGTCTCTTTTTCAAAACCAGTAACCCAGTCAACTTTAGGATCAGTCGAACCATTCTCGACATATCCAGCCCAGGCGACGATATTTACTTGGCCTTCACCTTGTCCGAGTGACTTGAGCATCTCGACTTTTGGTAGGCCATTATCGGATGCAGCGTTCTTAGAACTGCTACATCCACTGAGTACGAGCGCCATCGCTGCAGCAATGACTCCCCAGTTGGTCACAAATTGACCCTGCAGTGTTGCAATACCGACTGTGAGCACTCTTGTCTCATCCTTGGTCGTAATAACAAGTGGCCAAAGAAAGTTGGCCCATTGCATCATGAACACAAAAATCCCAAGGACGACAATTGCTGGTTTCATTAACGGCAATACGATTCGAGTAAATATTCGCCATTCGCTGGCACCGTCAATTCGGGCAGCCTCATAAAGCCCCTTTGGGAGGGTCTCAATAAATTGCCGCATCATGAAAACGCCAAGTGGAGAAACGGTCATCGGGATGATCAAACCTCCATACGTGTCTAGACCTATA
>RGDC01000149.1 GCA_009918005.1 Actinomycetota bacterium | reverse complement strand
GCTACTTTGGCTTGTTCCACAGTCTGGACCGTGGCTTGTCCCATGGACTGGGCACCCGTCATGACTGTTGGCCCAACTCCCGAAAGCACAGCTAGTGCGACTTCATGATGTGGAACCCGTACGGCTAACGCAGAACCGGCCTGGCCGATGTTCCACGACAAAGAATCCTGCGCAACCGTTAGCAGTGTCAACGGACCGGGCCACAGTGCACTGGCTAAATCATTTGCAATCGTTGAAAACTTTGCCACGCCTCTAATAGTTTCAATTGATCCCGCAGCAATGGGTAAAGCAATTTCGGAATTCTGTTTCTTAGCCATTCGTAACTTAGTAATCGCGCTGATATTGAATGCATCACAAATAACGGCATATGAAGTATCAGTTGGAATTACTGCGAGCCCGCCAGCTTTTACGGCAGAAATTGCAGCGTCAACTGCAAGCTGAATTTCAGCACTTGATGCTTGCGCATCAACCTTGAATTCCTGTGACATGAAACTATCTTCCTACGCTCTTCGCTTCAGACCTAACGGCCGTAGTGAATCTAGGAAGTTTGTTGTAATCCAAGTTATCTTTCACATCTGTCCAAGTGCCGGTCATGTTATTTAACAGCGCAGGCACGCTTTCGCCTTGAACGTCTGCATGCTCCATACCAAAGAACCCTGCAGGCTTCAAAAGATCTGCCGCGACAACTACAACTTCTCGGGCAACATCAAGACCATCTTGACCGCTAAACAATGCGATAGCCGGATCGTGGTCTCGAGCTTCGGGATCGCGCGGAATCATGTCACTTGGAATGTATGGCGGGTTGGTCACGACGGCATCAATTTCGCCAACCATGTCGGCTAGCAAAGTTCGGTCCCCTGCATTTCCATGGTGAATGTAAACGTGTGAACCAACCGCCTCAAGTTGCGCAGCATGATCAACAATATTGTGAGCTAACCACTTAACCGCATCATCGGAAAGCTCAACTGCTAGCACAATCGTTCCCGGTACTTCTAGCGCAATTGAAAGTGCGATTGCACCGCTGCCTGAACACAAATCAACCGCGTTACGTGGCGCTGGAATTTTCTTGAGATGCGCAATCGCTGCATCGACTAAGAGTTCGGTTTCTGGTCTTGGGACAAAAACGCCAGGGCCAACTGCAAGCTCTAAATGTCGGAAGTATGCAATACCCGTTAAATGTTGAAGTGGAACTCGATTAGCGCGACGGGCAACTAAATCCTCAAAATCAGAAAGCTGTTCGTCGGAAATCTGGTTAATTGTGATTAGTTGTGATCTCTCTACGCCAACGACATGAGCAAGTAGCAACTCCGCATCTACCTGCGGGCTGGATACCATTGCCTCAGTTAAAAGACTTATGGCTTTGCTGATTATTGCTTTGACGTCGTGAGTCATTAACTAATTCTGTGTCTTGAAGTGTGCAACTAGCGCGTTCGCGTGACCGTGACCCATTTCATATTCTGACTTTAGAAACGCCACCATTTCCATGTGCTTTTCGAGCTTTGCTTTCTTAAGGATTTTCATCCATTCATCAATCTTCTTTCCATAATTCTTTTCAATTGATGGAAAGTAGGAAGCCGGGCCTTTTACTGCTTCAGCCATGATTAATCTCCTAGCGTTGCTAAGCGTTCCTTGGTGTCAGCTTCAATGCAAGCACCGATCACTGGATCCAAGTCACCGTTCATAACAGCGTCAAGATTATTGCTCTTGAACCCAACGCGGTGATCAGCCAAGCGATTTTCCGGGAAGTTGTAAGTACGGATACGTTCAGAGCGATCAACTGTGCGCACTTGGCTCTTGCGAGCATCAGAAGCTGCGGCCATTGCTGCTTCTCAGCCGAACGAAGCCGAAAGCGAAGAACGAAAAATCCGTCGCAGGGCCACCGAAGAAAAAATTAAACGATCAATTTCGATGGATTCAGTTGTGGTGGCTAAAATGGATAGCGAAGAGTGTCCTGAAAACGGAGAAAAGAAGCGACGTGGTAGGAGACCGAAAATTCGAGAACCAAATGAAGATGATCACTTTGAGGGAAGGAGAAGAATTCGTAAAAGTAAGTCAATGATGGCTTTGAGTAACACTAATGGTACAAATGATGATTTCATCGATGTCACGGGATCAAAGCATCTCAATCACCCTCACCTTTATTCGGCAGTTTCGGCTTCGAGTCCCTACGAAAACGAGTTCATCCAACGCACCAAAACTTTCCTCAACATTTCCCTTCAG
>RGDC01000148.1 GCA_009918005.1 Actinomycetota bacterium | reverse complement strand
ACGACTGTATCTGCCTGAGGCGCCGGAGCGCCCGGCCACATTACTGTGGCCGGGCCCAACGGAAGCGTCAGGTCAACTACTTTGTAGTTGCCAAACATTAGTTATCCTTCTAGCTTGTTTCAACCAGATTTTCATCTGCGTTGATTCGATCACCCATTTTCTTGGCGGTCTTTGGTGCAACAAGTACCCCAATAACCGCAAGCAAGATCCAAGTGATCGTAATTACGTCGTATGCCTGACCTGCACCTGTAGTTGGTAATGGCCAAACATTTCTAAACAAGGTGTAAACCAACATGGCAAGTCCAAGAAGTGGTATCACAATTTCCCACTTTGGCGCACGTTGCTTACCTGAGAAGAATAAGAACTTGATTGCACCAATAGTTGCTAATCCATACACAACAAGCAGAATCAAAGTTCCGATAACACCAGAACCAACGAATACATCAAAGGCAACTGCACCGAAAGCTAGTTTCCAAAAGACGGTAAAGACAACTACTGCTCCAGCAACCCAGTACACGGCTGTTGTAGGAACTTTAGACTTTTCCGAAACCTTTGAAAAAGTTGCAATATCAGCATCGCGGCCAAGCGCGAACAACATTCGAGCAGCACCTACAACACATGCTAGGAGACAACCCATTGCGCTAATTGTCACACCAAGTGTGATCAAGAGACCAACCCAGGAACCGATGTAGCTTGAACCTAGGTCACCTAAGAGCGAGCCGGAGCCGACGAACTTCTCCATACCAGCTGAGTTAGCGCCAAAGCCCATAACTTCGATGGCAGTTACGAATGTGAAGTAAAGACCGCCGAAAATCACAACACCCAAAATTGCTTTTGGAATGTCGCGACGTGGGGCATTTGCTTCTTCACCCATTGTTGCTGCTGCTTCAAAGCCTGCGAAGGATAGGAATCCGAAAACAACACCTAGGAAAATGGTGCTTGTGTCCAAGCCTTCTGGAACTGAGAAAACGCTCATTGTGAAAGTTTGTCCATCTGGTGCAGTACCAGTGATCAACTTAAACAAAACTACCAATGCAGTTAGCAGAATTAGAACAACCGTTGCACCTTCGACGATTAGCAATAGTCGAGTGCCGCGCTTAACTGATGAAACAGCAAGGGAAACGATGGCAACAAGTCCTAGTCCACCAATAATGAAAGGAATGATTCCATCACCTGCGTCGGAAACTAATCCGAGTTGGTCAAGTAGCGCAGTCCCAAAGACACCTGTTGCCATTGTGCTGACTACCGAATAAAAAGTGTAAGTTCCCAGCAGTCCCCAGCCGGCAACAACGCCAGTGCGTGGACCAAGAGTCTTACCGACCAAGCCGTAAACAGATCCGGCATGGTTGAAAGCTTGGGTCAATCGAATGAAGCCATAACTAACTAAGGCAACACCAATTGCAGCAATCAAGAAAGCGAGCGGCACTGCAGTACCTACTACGCTTGCTGGCCCTTGTGGATTTATGTTTGCGGCCATGGAAGGAGCCATCAGGGCAATTGAAATACCAATGACTTCCCAGATGTTCAAACTCTTTGAGAGTTTTTGATCAGAACCGTGCATCTTTATATCTCCTCAATAGGTCGTAGCCATTCGGCACGACTCAGTCGTTAAAGGACATTGTTCTCCTGTTGATGGGCAAATATCCGAAAACTGCCCCAAATATTTAAAAACCTTAAGTTATGGGAGAAATTATGTGTTCTTGTGTCGCATTACTGACACGTAACACATGATAATTTGCCAAGGGTTGGCCGCTTCGAGCCCGAACCCCTGATGACCAAGCAGATGTAACACCAGAAACTTGGTCCCAACTCAAGTGGTAATAATCCGACTCGAGCCCATCTGGAAGTCGATCGGGATTGTGTGCAGAAACAACATATAAGTATTCGGGCGTGACGATCATTGAGTTCAAGGATGAGTAAGGGCAGAGCTTTTGCATTGCAGGAATCAGCTTGCGATAGGCCGCTTCAATTGATCCCTCGCTACGCACCAAAGTTTGTAAGTACATGAAATACCATTCAGAGTCAGTTTCGCCTTCTCGGGTTGCAAGAATGTCTGCATCAATCAGCGGTTCAAGTGCCGTGGCATTTTCAAAGCCACCGTTGTGTTCAAAAGCAATTGTTTTGTTAACAAATGGATGAGTATTCTCAACGCAAACTTGATAGTTCCCGGTCGCCCACCTGAGATGAATCATTCCGCAGGTTGTCGTAAATTCATCGATA
>RGDC01000147.1 GCA_009918005.1 Actinomycetota bacterium | reverse complement strand
AAGCCCGATCATTAATAGGAAAGGAACAAATGCAAGAAGGATCGACATTATTTGTACACCCCACCACATTGATAAGTTGGCCACGGAATTCCGGCGATTTTCCATTCGCCTTCAGACTTAGTTAGACGGAATGCTTGCGATTCGGTGTAGCTCCCACCAAACGGATCACTACTGGAATTTTCGATATTCACTTTTACTGAAGCTGAATTGCCCGTGATTGACGAATCTGAGAGCGAAATCCTAATTGAATCTTGAATGTAGGCCTGATCAAAATCTTCTATTTTGCACTTTGTGTTAGGTGCTAGGTATGTGATTGCAGCGTCGAAATCCCGCGCCGTTACAGATTGCAAATATTGCTGCACAGTTCCTTCTGGCGTGGTGGCGTCTAACTGTGGCGTAGTGTCCTTGACCGCCAGGACTGTAATTAAAGCCACGATTGAAATCGCCGCGACAACAAGTCCGAGTACTCGATTAGCTCTTTGATTGCTCATATTTTCAGGCTACGCCTGTGATCAATAAATAGCAACGGCATCAATCTATGCCGTAGCGAATCATTCTTTACCAACCAACATTGAGCGATGTAAAGCGAAAGACCCCCGCGATACTGCGAGGGTCTTTCAAAGGCTTGAGCTTGCAACTTAATGCACACACCACCGACTAAACAACATTTTCAGCCATCTCTCGCCCAATGTCAAGCCCCTTAGAGGCCAAGAATTCACACCTAGAACTTTTTCACACTCGCACAATTATTACTCACGCTAATCGTGGAGTAGAGAAAATTCGTTGGGGTGCGCCTGTAGCTCAGAGGATGAGCACACCACCGACTATGGTGAGGATGCGGGTTCGAATCCCGTCAGGCGCTCCCAATTGTGTGAGAACTTGGCGTGATACTGCGCCAAGTTCTCACCAATACTTGTAAAGTTTTCTCAAGAGATATGAGGAACCGTGTCGAATGATCCATTGCTTACGCCTTACACGATAAAGAACTTAACATTACGAAATCGCATCGTAAGCACCTCACACGAACCTTCCTATAGCGAAGATGGTTTGCCAAAGGATCGATACCGCGCGTATCACGTTGCTAAGGCAAAAGGTGGGGTTGGCCTAACCATGATTGGTGGCAGCTCGATAGTAAGTCGCGAGAGCGCACCTGCTTTTGGAAACTTGCAACTTTGGAAAGACGAATCAGCTCATTGGCTACGCCTACTGGTTGATGAAGTTCATGACCATGGTGCTGCAGTAATGATTCAGTTAACACACTTAGGTCATCGAAGTAGCAGTTACTCAGGTGACTGGCTGCCAACGATCTCGGTAAGTGCAGTTCGGGAACGTGCACATCGCTCTTTCACTAAAGAAGCCGAGGACTGGGATTTAGATCGCATCAAGAATGATTATGTCCAAGCAGCGCAGCGCTGTGTAACCGCCGGCATGGATGGTATCGATCTGATGATTCATGGTCACTATCTAGATTCCTTCATGACTCCATTTTGGAATCATCGAACCGATAAATATGGTGGCTCGCATGAAAATCGCATGCGCTACCCACTTGAAGTAATCAAAGCAATTCGCGCAGTAGTGCCAGAGGATTTCATCATCAGCGCCCGAATGAGTTTCGATGAACTCCGAGAAAATGGGCTGGGACCAGGAGAGCTTCTCACCGTTGCGAGCGACATTATTGATAGTGGCGTTGATGTGATCAGCGCACTAGGCGGCTCAATTGATTCAGACGCTCGCTTAACGCGCATGATTCCAATTATGGGCATGGCATCTGCGCCACATTTAGAACTAATTGGCGAGATCAAACAGAAGCTCAACGTTCCTGTCATGCATGCCGGAAAGATTGCTGACGTTCCTACAGCTCGTTATGCAATAGAGGCTGGATTACTTGATCTAGTTGGCATGACACGGGCTTTGATTGCAGATCCGTACCTGCCGACGAAAATCGCAAATAGAGCTGAGGATCAGATTCGACCTTGTGTCGGCGCCAGCATGTGTATCGATGGCATCTACACCGCAGGAGCGGCGTTTTGCATCCACAATCCATCAACAGGGCGCGAACTGGAGTTACCTCAAGAAATTGAAACCACGACGAAAACTAAGAAAGTTGCAGTGGTCGGTGGTGGGCCAGGTGGACTCGAGGCCGCAAGAACTCTGGCTGAAAAAGGTCACGAGGTCACTTTGTTTGAAGCTAACGATTCCCTCGGTGGCCAAGTTAACCTTGCAATTCGCTCACCTCGGCGCAGAGATCT
>RGDC01000146.1 GCA_009918005.1 Actinomycetota bacterium | reverse complement strand
CTGGAAGTGTCGTTTTACCGACGACAATTGCTCCAGCTGCCTTAAGTCTGGCTACAACTGTTCCATCTTCGGTTTCAGGCAGTGCGTCCGCTAAGGCTAGGCTGCCTTTGCGAGTTGGTAAGCCAATAACTTGCTCTAGATCTTTTACTAACACCGGGACACCAGCCAATGGGCCCAAGCCTGAATGATTAGCTGCATCTTTGAGAGCAGACTCTGGGCAATGCTGGGCCATGAAATTCAACGCGGGATTGCTTGCTTCAATGTTTTCAAGCGCCTTATCAACCACTTGAGAAGGCGTGACTCGTTTGCTGTTTACCGCACTTGCGACTCTAGATATTGGCCCGTTCATATCTACTCCAATAAGTAACTGCCTTTGACTTTAGTGCAAGGTTAGACCGAGCAAACCTGGGCATAATGGAAATATGAAAACAAAGCTTTCGGGAGCCCTAATCATCATGCTGGCTTTAACGGCCTGCAGTAATCAAAGTCCAGATGACGCCGTTACCTCAACTAACAATCCATCACCAAGTGCTTCATATTCTGAATTTCCAACTGAGCCATCTGCGACTGCCTTAGCTGTTGCCGCAGAAGTTATCGGGATGACTGAAGAGCAAGCAATCCAAACCATCGAAGGAATCAGCAGCGAACAATTAACTGCCCGAGTAGTTCGCAGAGATGACTCAAACTATGCGATCACTATGGATTTCAGTTTCTCTCGCATCAATCTCGAAATTGATAATGGGATTGTGACAAAAACTTACATTGGTTAGTCAGTTTGGCTAGCTAAGTAACCCAGTGACAAAATCTTCGGCATCGAAAGGTGCCAGATCGTCTGGACCTTCACCTAGTCCAACTAGCTTCACTGGAACTCCTAAAGTCTCTTGAATCGCCACAATGATTCCGCCTTTTGCGGTGCCATCAAGTTTGCTTAGGACAACGCCGGTAACTGAGACAACTTCGCTAAAAACTTTTGCTTGAGTCAATCCGTTTTGACCTGTAGTGGCATCAATAACCAAAAGAACTTCATCTATCGGACCAAGTTTTCCAGCAACGCGATATAGTTTGCCAAGTTCATCCATCAAGCCTTGCTTGGTGTGGAGTCGACCCGCAGTATCGATCAAGACAACATCTACTTCTTGTTCTAGCCCTGCATTGACTGATTCAAATGCAACGGATGCTGGATCGCTACCCTCAGCGCCTCGAATGACTGGCACGCCAACCCGATCGCCCCAAGTAGTTAATTGCTCAGCAGCAGCAGCGCGGAAGGTGTCAGCTGCGCCAAGTAACACATCCTTATCTTGCGCGGAAAGCATCCGAGCAAGTTTGCCTGTTGTCGTGGTCTTGCCTGTGCCATTAACGCCAACTGTTAATACAACGGCTGGGCGATCAGTATGACGATCAATATGCAGTGTTCGATCGTAACCACCATCAACTAACTTGATCAGTTCAGATTTAGCAATGTCATGTAACTCAGTGGCTGAACTAGCGCCAGATTTCTTGACTGCAGTCTTTAGCGTTTCCACAATTCCAGTAGCTGCACTGACTCCTAGGTCAGCCATGATCAAAGTGTCTTCTAAATCTTGCCAGGCATCATCACTAATAGTTGAACCGGAGAAAGTCTGTTTAAAGACTTGACCAAGACTCCCCTGGGATCGGCCAAGACGCTCTCGCAGCTTTAACTTTCGACCTTCCATGGATTCAGGAACATCGATAGGAACTGGCTTTGAGTCAACCGTGCCTGGAATCTCGCTCGCGCTGGCTTGAATAGTCGAAACATCAGACTCTGTTTCAGGCTGCTGGTTGTCAGGAGATGGGACATCGGTAGCTTTTTGTTGCGCTTGCGCCTTCGAAATTTGCGTTTTATCGCCGGACTTTCTAGTCACCACAAAGACAGAGATCGCAATTACTAATGCAATTGCAACGGCCAGCGATATGACCAATGAAGAATCAAAATTCATCGATTAGTCCTTTGGGTTAAGAATTGCTTGCCATTTGAGCATCAGCGCGCTGCTCTGGATTGTCATGATCATCGTGCGTGATGCGCTGGCTAATCACCTGTGTGACACCATCGCCTCGCATCGATACACCGTAAAGTGCATCGGCAATCTCCATGGTGCGTTTCTGGTGAGTAATGATCAATAGCTGTGAGTTCGCGCGTAGTTCGGCCAAAATCTCGAGTAAACGACCAAGGTTTACATCATCAAGAGCAGCTTCAACTTCGTCCAGAATGTAGAACGGGCTTGGACGGGACTTGAAAAGAGCAATCAAGAAAGCTACCGCC
>RGDC01000145.1 GCA_009918005.1 Actinomycetota bacterium | reverse complement strand
CTTGGCTTAAATCCCGCCAACACTTCCGATTGGGATCCAGCCACATTCGATCCATCGCAGTTAACAGATGATCGCGAAGGCGCACTCCTTGGGCTTTTAGCGGATTACCCGCGGGTAGTTGCTTCGGCAGCCGAACTTCGCGAACCTCATCGAATCGCTAGATACATCGAGGAAGTAGCGACCGGCTATCACTCGTTCTATGCAGCTTGTCGAGTATTACCGCAAGGCGATGAGCCAGTCACCGAACTAAACATTGCCCGACTTTGGCTATGTGCGGCTACGCGTCAAGTTATCTTCAACGGTCTCGAATTGCTGGGTGTTAGCGCACCCGACAGGATGTAAGTATGGCCACTGACCTAAACCCAACGATTTGGCCAGCATCTGCAATGCGAAACGATAACGGCGAAATTTCTATTGGTGAAATTTCTGTTACCGAACTTGCAGAACAATACGGAACGCCACTTTATGTATTCGATGAACTCGATGTTCGAAAGCGCGCTCGAGATTATGTTGCCGCGTTTACAGTTTCAGACATTGAGACCAGCGTGCATTACGCAGGTAAGGCCTTCATAACAACAAAAGTTGCGCAATGGGTAAACGATGAGGGCCTGGGAATTGATGTAGCAAGTGTTGGTGAATTAGAAGTTGCCTTGCGTGCTGGTATTGATCCGAAACAAATTGTTATGCACGGCAACAACAAAAGCGTTAAGGACTTGGAGCGCGCAGTTGAAGTTGGAGTCGGGCGCGTAGTTATTGACAGTCTCATCGAAATTGAACGCCTTAATGCAGTAGCTGCTAGCGCCGGCATAGTTCAGCAAGTTTTGCTACGACTAACTGTTGGCGTGGAAGCCCATACGCACGAAGCTATTTCCACTGCACATGAAGATCAAAAGTTTGGCCTTTCAGTTGCATCAGGTATGGCAATGGCAGCCGTTGACAATGTCTTGGAAAGCGATGCTCTGTCTTTAGCGGGACTTCATTCACACATCGGATCCCAGATTTTTGATGCCACAGGTTTTGAATTGGCTACTCGTCGAGTAGTTGACTTTGCTGTGCAGATTAAAGAGCGTCATGGCATTTCGGTGAGTGAACTTGATGTAGGCGGCGGCATGGGTATTGCGTATGTCGAAGGGGATGACCCACTTGAGGTAGACACAATGGCTAAATCAATTCTGGAGATCGTTCGAACTGAGTGTGCGCGGGTGCATATTTCAGTTCCAAAAATTAGTGTTGAACCAGGCCGCGCAATCATTGGTAATCCCGGAATCACACTTTATGAAGTGGGAACGGTTAAGCCAGTTGAACTAGATAGTGGAATTACTCGTCATTACATTTCCGTTGATGGTGGCATGAGCGACAACATTCGTACTGCACTTTACGATGCCGAATACACCGCAGTAATTGCTAATCGGGTATCAACCGCGACGCTTGTGCCCTCTCGAGTAGTTGGTAAACACTGCGAAAGTGGCGACATTGTTGTGCGAGACATCGAATTGCCCTCAGATACTCGACCTGGTGACCTAATTGCGGTCGCAGCAACCGGTGCATATTGCAGGTCTTTGTCAAGCAATTACAACCACATGCCACGCCCAGCAGCAGTAAGTGTCGCCAATGGCTCGTCTCAGGTATTAATTCGCAGAGAAACCATTGATGATTTACTTGCCTTAGATGCTGGAACTAACTAGCTTTTTCATTTTCAATTAATCGAACTAGTAATCGATTAAATTCAAAAATTGCAGTTGCAATCATCACTGCGGATCCAATGAATAATAAACCGCGTAACGCAACCTGAGTATTCATCACTATGAAGGCACCGAGTGCGACCAGAATTATTGCACGAGCAAATGAAACCCAAACGTTTGCCGGACGAGCCCAAATCTTATTCCAAGTTTTCGCAACTTCACTTGGCACATCAACATCAGGCAAAACTCCACCAAGCAAGGTGTATGCCATTCCACCTGCAACGATCAGAATTGCAGCCGGAATCCAGAAAGCAGCATCAAATTGATTCCACGAAGCAATCAAATAAATCCCGATGTTTGGATCGCGCCCAAAGATATTTGCAACAAGCCAAATCGCGCTACTGATTCCAGCAATAATTCCTCCTGAAATCATTACGGACTTTGCAACGCGTTGTGCGCCTTGGCGACGGTAAGGCGCGAGCAAAATTACAGCTAAGAAAATGATGCCTGCCGCGATTGGTAAGTAAAGCGCAAGAGAGTCAGAAATCTTCAAAACTTTTTGCAACGTGTTAATTGTCGCCAAAATACTTCCTGCAGGTGGTTCTAAACTAAGCTCGGCAATCGGTTCAATACCAAGTTGGGGCGCAAACATATTTACT
>RGDC01000144.1 GCA_009918005.1 Actinomycetota bacterium | reverse complement strand
GTGGTCGTGATCATGTCCATGATCAGACGCTGACGCGCGGTCAGGCCATCGGCGCCATCTGGGCCGTCTGGAAGGGACACGATCTGGGCGCCTGATTCCGGGGTGTTCGAATCATTCTTAGCCATGATTTACCTAGTTTCCAATCAATATTCGCTTATTTCAATGGGTTTCTTGCAGTTTTCGAGCTTTTCTAGCCTTCCTTGCTAAACCCACATTAGAACACTTTTGAAAGATATTCAAACATTTGTTCGAATAAAACTTGCAAAGTGTCGGAGGTGGGGTGTAGAAATAGAACATACGTTCGATTAGAACACTTGTTCGAATCTAGCGGGTAGACCACCTGGTCGGCAAGTTCAGGCAAACCGCCTGAATGATACGAAAATCAAGGAGAAACACCATGGCTCTAGTAACTGCAACCGCAGCACTTCCTGTACAGCGAGCCGCTGTTCGTTCCATCACTTCAGCAAAATCAGCGCGCCCAGCGCAATCCGGCGTGAAACTAACCGTTCGCGGTCGACGAGTGGTGGCGCTACTTGCCCTGCTACCAATCTTCGTCGCGTTCCTATTAATAGGTACCCGCGCAGCCCAAGCTGATGCAACTGGCCCAACCACCGCAGTGGTTAAAGTCGAAGCTGGCCAAAGTCTTTGGGATGTAGCTGTTGCCGTGGCACCTAACGAAGATCCACGTTCAACTATCTGGACCATCAAGGCACTTAATGGACTAGAAACAAGCGAAGTCCAAGCCGGCCAAGGCCTAATCGTTCCCATTAACTAGGCCACCGAAGGCTCAAACTCGTTAAAAACCCATTAAATCTGTGAAATTTGTTAAAAGATGTCCGAATTTAAGGCCTAAATATCCCACACTCTGAGATATTCCAGCAGTAGCGTGAAGCGACGGCTCACATCCCCGTGGACCGCACGTCACTGTAATTGGAGTATTACATGTCAACACAACATGCTTCAGATGCTGAGCATCTGGCTAGTTTGGGTTATAAATCTGAGTTCAAGCGAGATATGACCTTATGGCAAAACTTCTCTCTTGGATTCACATATCTATCACCAGTTGTTGGTGTCTACAGCCTCTTTGCCCTAGCTCTTGCAGCTGGCGGCCCACCGATGTTCTGGTGGATCGCAATTTGTGGCATCGGCCAGTTCTTGGTCGCACTTGTATTTAGCGAAATTGTTTCGCAGTACCCAATCGCAGGCGGCGTTTACCCATGGGCCAGACGACTCTGGGGTAAGGGATATGCCTGGATGACCGGTTGGGTCTACGGCTTTGCGTTGATCGCAACTATTGCATCCGTTACTTACGGCGCAGGTCCGTTCATCGCAGGCTTCCTGGGAATGGAATCAAGCCAGAACCTAACTATCACATTGGCAATTGCCTTGATCTTGATCGTTACCGCAATTAACTTCGGTGGCACCAAGTTGCTCGGTCGCGTTGCTTTCTTTGGTTTCGTTGCTGAATTAGTTGGCGCATTGATTGTTGGCGTTGTTTTGTTAACAACTCACCGCGAACAGTCATTTGGCGTGATCTTTGATACCTCATCAATTACTGCTGGTGGCACAAGCTACACAACAGCCTTCATGGGCGCAGCTCTTATTGGTTTGTATCTTTACTACGGCTTCGAAGCTTGTGGTGACGTTGCTGAAGAAGTAGCAAACCCAGGCATCGTGATTCCACGAGCAATGCGAATGACTCTTTACATCGGTGGCGCAGCATCCCTGTTCATCACTTATGCCTTGATCCTTTCGGTTGCTGACATCGGCGCAGTAATCAGCGGCGAGAACGCAGACCCAATTGGCCAGTCCTTGAACGAGGCATTTGGCACCGGCGGTTCTCGCGCAATCATGCTGATCGTTGTTGTTTCATTCTTCTCATGTGCTTTGAGTCTTCAGGCAGCTGCAAGTCGCTTGATCTACTCATACGCTCGCGATGGAATGATCTTCGCGCAAAAGTCACTTTCCAAGATGAACGCAAATACTGGTATGGCTCCAACTGCTCTAATTACCGCAGCAGCTTTGCCAATCATCTTTGTATTAACTGACTTGGTTTTGCCAGGTGGCATCTTCCGCCTCGTGGCATTTGCTTCCGTTGGTATTTACATCGCATTCCAGATGGTTGTGCTTGCCGCATTGCGCGCTCGCATGGGTGGCTGGAAGCCAGCAGGAAAGTGGACTATGGGTGGAGCCGGCATGCTGGTTAACATCTTGGCCCTTGGCTATGGATTGTTCGCGATCTACTTGATGCTTAAGTCTTATGGCATCGAAGGTGGATCATTTGTCGATAACTACATCGTGCTTGTTGAAGTACTTATCGTCATCGGCGTTGGCCTGGTCTACATGCTCATCAGTGGTGCACATCGCAAG
>RGDC01000143.1 GCA_009918005.1 Actinomycetota bacterium | reverse complement strand
CGAAGACATTTTGCGCATCCTTAAGGCTTGGACCATTAGCTTTGTGAAACCCGAAATGCGCGCAAATGCAGACGCGAAGATGGGTTGGTATGTCATTGTCGGAACAATCCCAATCGGAATTGCCGGCCTGCTATTTAAATCCTCAATCGAAACCACAGCTAGGAACTTGTGGCTTGTTGCCGGAGCTTTGATTGTCATGGGAATTCTCTTGGGTGTAGCTGATAAGTACGCGAGGCACAACAAAGTCGAGTCTGATCTAACTGCTAAAGATGCAGTCATGTTTGGGATCGGACAAGCGCTCGCACTCATTCCGGGGGTTTCAAGAAGTGGAGCCACTATCACCACAGGTTTGGCCATGGGCTTCAAGCGAGACATGGTCGCTCGCTATTCATTCTTGCTTGCGATACCTGCAGTGTTCGCATCCGCAGCCTTGACAGCAGGCGATATTTCTTCGGATAAGTTTGTCAATTGGCCAGCAACCATTGTTGCAACTGTCGTCGCATTTGTAGTGGGGTACTTCGTTATTGCGAGTTTGATGAAGTATCTGCAAACCCGTACCTTTATGCCATTTGTAATCTATCGAGTTGTTTTGGGAAGTATTTTGGTAATTTTGCTCGCTACGGGCGTACTTTCTGCCACGTAGATCGGTAACTTTTCCCAATAGTCTTGACCTATGGGAACTTTGCTGTTGATCAGACATGGTCGCACAGATGCGAATGCAAATGGTGTGTTAGCTGGGCGCACGCCAGGAGTTGCCTTAGATGAAGTGGGAAGAGCAACCACTGAAGCTTTGTCCGAGCGGCTCGCTGGAGTCAACATAGCGCGCGTAGTATCCAGCCCACTTGAGCGCACGCGCGAGACCGCAGCAATTCTCTTTAAGCAAGCCGAGAACATCGAACTAGAGGATCGCTTGCTCGAATGTGATTATGGAGATTGGCAAGGTACAAAATTAAGTGAACTAGCGGTACACGAATTGTGGCCAATTGTGCAACAACGCCCTGACGAAATGATTTTTCCTAATGGTGAATCAATGACTGACATGGCATCGCGCGCGAGTTCAGCAGCGAGAGACTGGGATGCAAAACTCACAGCCGAACATGGAGAAAAAGTGGTGTGGGCTGCGGTAAGTCATGGCGACATCATAAAGGCGATCTGTGCGGATGCTATGGGTTTGCCGCTCCGAAAATTTCAATCGCTTTTGATCGAGCCAGCTTCCGTTAGTGTCATTCACTATTCTGACTCAGGATCAGCAGTGTCAAAGTTGAATGACACCGGAAGTGAATGGTTATCGAAATTGAATGATGAGGCAATCAAGGGTCCAACTCTCGGCGGCGAAAGTGGGAAAGCGTAGTAATGGCTCGGATAGTTCATACCTTCGATAACCCGCAACGTTTTATAACAGGCACAGTGGGAGCGCCAGGCGAGCGGACCTTTTTTTTGCAAGCCAGAACTGACCAACGAATCGTTAGCGTTTCGCTAGAAAAGCAACAAGTGGCATTATTGGCAGACCGGCTCACCGAGTTGCTAGAGCAGGTGGCTCGGGCTGAAGGTATCGATGTGTCCTATTTCGGACCAGCAGATTTAGAGCCGTTAGATAACCCGATTCAAGAGGAATTTCGCGTGGGGACTTTGGCGCTTGGTTGGAATACTGAGAGTCAACAAGTTGTGATCGAGGCTCATGCTTCGTCAGAAAACTTCGAAGATGTTCCAGACTTGGAAGATGACTCGGACTATGGACCAGATGTTTTGCGAGTTCGTCTTACTGGCCCGGTAGCTACCGCATTTTGCACTCGAGCGATTGCAGTTGTTTCCGCGGGACGCCCACCGTGTCCACTATGTAGTGAGCCACTTGATCAACAGGGACACATTTGCCCAAGAGCAAATGGTTATTTAAGGCGAGGTTAGAAAACTGGCCAGGGGACTGCCGGCCAGTGCGGGCTGGGACTTGGCATAACTTTCTGAGTTAACAACATTTCAAGACGTTCCACTAAGGCGTCAGTTTCTGAAGCATCAAGAAGTTCCTCAAGTTCACTTCCTGGAATCTTTGATGAAAGTGCGCCTAGATCGGACAAGTGCTGGTCAGAAACTCGGTTTCCAATCCAACCCCACAACACGGTGCGCAACTTATCTTCTGAGTTGAACGTCACTCCGTGATCGATTCCAAAAGTTTTACCCAGAGAATCAGTGAGAAGGTGCCCGGCTTTGCGATCAGCATTGTTTATAAGTGCGTCAAATAGTGCAATCTGTTGCAAGCGCGCGGTATCTTCGTGCGCGAGCGTTACTTCGTTACCTTCTTCATCAATTCCAGTAACAATCGTTAGCCAGCCTTCTGGCACAGTGTTCGGTGGAAAGATGTCTACGGTGGTCGGT
>RGDC01000142.1 GCA_009918005.1 Actinomycetota bacterium | reverse complement strand
GCGGCTCGGCTGCAGCAATTAGTGCTGGGGTAGTTCCAATTGCCACCGCAACCGACGGCGGGGGATCGATTAGAATCCCAGCCGCGTTTTGTGGCTTGGTTGGTTTGAAGCCATCAAATGGCATGATTGGTCGCTGGCCAACCCCAGATTGGATCGACTTTTCAACTGAAGGACCATTTGCAACAACTGTTGATGATTTAAGACTTCTGATGTCAGTGATCTCGGGTACAACCCCAGGTGATCCGAGTGGCAACGTAGGAAAGTCACCTAACGAATTTTTAAACTTCAAAAATCACACTCCAACAAAGATATACGCAGCAACTAGAACTTCAGATCTTGGTGACTTACCGCCTGAACTTGAAATGGTATTTCGAGATGCCGTTTCTGAGTTAAGTGGTCAGCTCGACCAACAAGTCACCTGGATCGAACCTGGTTCGCTGTTTGGCAATTCAGACCCTGACACGGACTGGTTCACTCTGGCAGCAGCTGAACACTTAGTGTCATTAGGTCGAGATTGGGTAGTGGAAAATTTTGAATTAATGCACCCCTCAAGCCAGGAGTTTTTCACACAAGGCATGAATACAGATTTAGATGAGTACATTGAAGTGCGCCGCCGCAGGTTTGAATACATTCGGGTAATGGACGAACTTTTAGTTGGTGATGCAATTTTGTTGACTCCAACTGTGGCTGAAATTGGCTGGCTTGCTGATGGGAGATTGCATGAAAATTCTCCTGCGGGGCTCTCATCGCCGGAAAGCATCTCAACTGCGATCCAAAACATTACTGGTCAGCCCGCTATTTCTTTGCCATTGCCCCAAATGAGCAATGGACTGCCAGGAGCGTTGCAAATTACGGCAGGCAGATACCGCGAAGATCTTTTGCTAGACATGGCGCAAAACTGGGAACGTACAAATCCATGGAAACTTAATGCAACTGGGTATGACGCCTTCGATGCTTTTCTAGATTAAATCGAAAAGCCTTATGAAGGCGCCATAACGCTGAGCAAGTCATAAATCACATGCGAGGCAGCAATGCCTGTCATCTGCGCATGATCGTATGCCGGTGCGACTTCAACAACATCCGCTCCAACAATATTCATGGCGCCAAATGATCGAATTACCTTTAATAACTCACGACTAGTTAAGCCGCCAGCTTCTGGTGTTCCGGTACCTGGTGCATGCGAAGGATCCAAAACATCAATATCGATGGATACATACATTGGTCGGTTTTGAACGCGCTGCCGAATCTTATCGATTGCACCTTGCGCACCAATGTCTTCAAATTCAACTGAAGAGAAAATTTCAAAACCTAAACTCTTGTCTTGATCAAGATCTTTGGCTGAATAAAGTGGCCCACGAATTCCAACATGCATCGAACCTTCTTTATCGATCAGACCTTCTTCGGAGGCGCGCCTAAATGGCGTGCCATGGGTGTAGTCCTCGCCAAAATATGAATCCCAAGTATCTAAGTGGGCATCAAAGTGAACGACCGAGATTGGTCCATGTTTGGCGGCCATAGCGCGGAGCAATGGCAAGGCAATGGTGTGGTCGCCTCCGATAGTTATCAATCGCTTTGCGCGTTCATGCAGAGCTCGTGACCCAGCTTCGATCTGAGAAATTGCTTCTTCAATGTGAAACGGATTGGCTGCGATGTCGCCAGCATCAGCAACTTGCTGCGAAGCGAATGGTGACTTGCTTCCGGCTGGATTAAATGGCCGAAGTAATCGCGACGATTCGCGCACATGGCTAGGTCCAAAACGTGCTCCTGGTCTATAACTAACACCGGTATCAAATGGAATGCCAACGAGTGCGACATCAACATCTGATACTTCGTCAATGAACGGGAGGCGAGCAAACGTGCCCAAGCCGGCATATCGAGGAACTTGCGTGGCATCTACTTGACCAACAACATCGCCAGTTAGTAATCGTGGCAGGGAATTCTCCATTTAAGCTCCAGATCTCGTGCTGATTCCCTTAATTTAGTGCAAACCTTTGACCGTAGTATGGATCCGCAGGATATTGACCTTCGGTCACCTCTAGAGTTGCTAGTTATGCACGCAATGTCGACCTGGGAACTCATGCAAGAGTGGACCCGAATGTCAGTTTGGATGATGGGCCCATTGGCCTTGATTCTGGCAGCCCGCACTCGCCAAAGTTTTGGCTTTGTGTTTATTAGCGTGGCCAGCTTTCTTGCAGTCTGGGTTGCCGTAAGCATTCCGATTGGGCTTACGATGTCGGCGTTAAGGACATTCGAACACCGGTATGTTTCAGTAGTTCTTTTGGCGATCGCTGGGGCATATCAATTCTCACGCCAACATGAGGGCGCAGTTCTAAATTGCATGAAGACCAGTGCAGACAACTTGTCATTCGGCATACGTACTGGGTGGACCTGCTTTGTCGCCTGTGGGCCACTGATGGCTGCAGCGTATGC
>RGDC01000141.1 GCA_009918005.1 Actinomycetota bacterium | reverse complement strand
GGAACATACTCGCGATGAAATTGTTGAGATTTACGAGGTTCGTGCAGCCCTCGAAGGAATGGCTGCTCGCCTTGCTGCTCAAAACTCCGGCACTTCAGCGTATAAAGAAATTGAAAAAATCGGCGCCCACAAAGACTCGCTAATAACTTCAACTGACCGCGATTTAATTGTGAACTTAAACGATCAGTTCCATGCCGCAATTTTCACTGCATGTGAAAATTCTCGCCTAGAGAGAATTAATCGAAGTAACAGCCAGCACTTCTTTAATCATCGGATTGCAGAAATGTATACCAAAGAAGAAACGAAACTTTCAATTAAAGGCCATGCAGCAATTCTGAAAGCGATTAAGAATCACGATCCAGATGAAGCAGAGACGGTAGCGCAACAACATGTGCTAGATGCTTTAGAAGTTACGTTATTAAAACTGCGTTAACTTAAGTGTTCCCGTTAATGGTGATACCACCATCAACTGTGATTGTTTGTCCCGTTATGTAACTAGATTCCGGCGACATTAGGAACTTAACTACCGTGGCGATTTCGTGTGGTTCAGCCAATCGCTTTTGTGGAATCCGTGAGGTAAGGGCAGCTTCAGAAAGTCTGCCATCTTTGATTCCACCTGCAACCATTTCAGTCCGAGTCCAACCTGGCGCAACTGCATTCACTCGAATGTCTCGGTCCGCCCATTCCAAACCAAGAGTACGAGTTAAACCTTCAAGTCCAGCCTTGGCTGCGGTGTAACCAGCACGACCTGCGATTCCAACGCTGCCAGCAATCGATCCGACGTTAACGATCGTTGCACCTTTTGCTTTTTCTAAGTCAGCGAACGCGGCCTGACTGCATCTGAAAACACCACTTAAATCAGTATCAATAACTGTTTCCCAGTCTTCTTCACTTAAGACTTCAGATTCATTACGGATGATGACACCTGCGCAATTGATTAATGAATCAAGCGAGCCAAATTCACTACGAGTATCAGTTATTACCGAATCGATCGAAGCGCGATCACGAACGTCCATAACTTTCCCGACAGCCTTGCCTGGTCCAGAAGTTAAACCAGAAACTGCAGTTGAGATAGCATCTCCATCGCGACCAGTAATGACTACATTCCAACCATCGCCAACTAACAATTCGCTAATTGCTAGGCCTATTCCTTTGGCACCACCAGTGACAAGTGCAGTCTTCATGTTCATCTACTTACGGTAGGTGCGAACAACGAATGGTTCCATATCAATTTCTGGTGTGCGTCCCGCAATAATGTCAACAATTGCAGCACTGGAACCACTGGACATTGTCCAACCCATGTGACCATGACCGGTGTTATAGAACAAGTTCTTGTGCTTCTTGCCCTTGCCAATTATTGGTGGACCATCAGGAGTCATGGGACGAAGACCCGCAGTCATTGAGCCACCATCCCAATCAGCAGCATCCGGCCAAAGTTCCTTGGCAGTGTTTCGAATTGCTTCAAAATCTTCTGGCTTATGAGACCTATCGAATCCAGAGAACTGTGCAGTTGATGACATGCGAAGTTGATCACCCATAGGTGACCAAGCAACCAAAGTCTTTTCATCAACGCCACCAAGTTCAGGTGCCTTTGCCTTGTCCTTAATGTCAAAAGTCATTGAAAAACCTTTAGCCGGATAGACCGGTAGGTCTTGTCCAACTGTGCGAGAAAGTTTTGGACTCCAGACACCCATGGCAAGTACGTAATTGTCAGCGGTTAACAAACCTTGATCGGTTTGTAATCCAGTAATTCGATCTCCATCTGCAATAAATGACTTTGCAGTAACGCCAAGCTTGAATTCAACGCCTTTGCGGATTAATAGCTCAGTTAGTTTGCGGGTAAATAGTTCTGAGTTTCCACTGCCATCGTTAGGCGCGTGGATTGCACCGGCAAGTTGAACGGTGGCGTTACCGAACGCTGGATCAACGGCTGCTAAGCCCTTCATGTCCAACTGTTCAAGTTTTTGGCCGTTATCAGTTAACAACTTCATCTTGCCCATACCAAGTTCAAGTTCGGCAGCATCGCGATATAGATACAACAAACCTTTGTCTATGCCCTGATAGTCGATACCTTCAGCTAATGCGATTTCATCAAGTTTGGTTTGGCTGTAATCACAAAGATGCATTTTTGCCAAAGTATTAATTGCTGCGCGCTCGGTTGTGCACTCGCGCATGAACTGGAGTCCCCACCAAAGAAAACGTGGATTCAATGTTGGCTTGACCCGGATCGATGTTTTCTCTCCAAACAAGGACTTAACTAGCATCTTTGGTGCTGCGGGAGATGCCCAGGCAAAGCAATGTCCTGGTGCAATCAGCCCAGCATTAACTGCCGTAGCCTCGGAACCAACTTTTGTTGCCTTGTCGACAACAACAACTTCATGTCCTTCTTTAAGCAAGTAGTAAGCAGTCGTAACTCCGACGACGCCACCG
>RGDC01000015.1 GCA_009918005.1 Actinomycetota bacterium | reverse complement strand
CCAGGTTGCTTTGTCCATGGATACTTTGAGGCAGCATCTAGTGACGCGCGAGTTAAGTTAAGTCCGATTGTTTGTCCTGGACGTGGTCCCGCTTGTGGACTTACAGCTTTAGGTTCAAGCCGAGTAAGAAGTCGAAAAGATTGTGCGTTACCTTCAAAGCCACCAATGTCTTTGGCCAAATCATTAAGTGCAGTTTCGCCGTTATGTCCAAACGGTGGATGTCCTAAGTCATGTGACAGACAGGCGGTGTCTACTAAATCCGGATCGCAACCAAGTGCTGCGCCCAGTTCGCGGCCAACTTGGGCAACTTCAAGTGAGTGAGTGAGACGAGTGCGCGGAAAGTCCTCTTGGCCCGCTTCCATGACTTGAGTCTTAACACCCAGTCGACGTAGCGCAGAACTATGCATCACTCGGGCGCGATCACGAGCGAACTCGGTACGCTCCACGCTTTTGTTTGGCTCATTAACCCAACGCTGGGAATCAAGCTCAGAGTAGCTTCCAATCATTTAGCCACCACTGACTGCTAGTTCAGCTTCGCGAACAGTTTCAACTTCAGTTACCGACATGCTTTGCGAATTGAGCCAGCCATCTGGCAAGTTAACTCGACGATCTGGCGTAGTTCTGCCCCGTGGAAGTTTTGCAAGTTCCTCATCTAAAAGTTGCTCTCGATTGATTGTGTTTAACAAGTCATCGAATTCTTTCAAGCTCGAAATTAGCGACAATGCGCCACGAGTTTCGCTGCCAGCAACTACCCCCTTTAGATACCAAGCCATGTGTTTGCGCATTTCTTGGCAACCGCGAAATTCATCACCGTGCATCTGGACTAACAAATCAGCATGACGGCGCATTAAATCGACAATCACACCAGCATTTGGTTCAGCAGGCACGATTTCGCCTGCAAACGATGCGCGAATTTGCCCGAACAACCAAGGTCGCCCAAGGCAGCCTCGACCTACAACTACTCCGCGAGCTCCAGTTTCATTCAACATTCGCTGAGCGTCAGCTGCTGACCAGATATCACCATTGCCCAGCACTGGGGTATTTGGAATATGTTCGACTAAGCGCGCGATGGTGTTCCAATCTGCTTTGCCACCGTAATACTGCGCCGCAGTTCGACCATGTAGCGCAACCCAAGTTATTCCAGCTTGTGAGGCAATCTTTCCGGCATCCAAATAAGTAATGTGATCAGCATCAATACCAACTCGCATTTTTACCGTTACTGGAACTTTGCCTTGGGCATTCTTTACTGCCGCATTCACAATGCTAGAAAACAAGTCGCGCTTCCAAGGTAATGCGCTGCCGCCACCTTTGCGGGTAACTTTTGGAACTGGACAGCCGAAGTTCAAATCAACGTGATCAGCCATATCTTCATCAACTAGCAGCTTTACGGCGGCTCCGACAATGTCTGGATCCACACCATATAGCTGCGCACTTCTGGTTTTCTCGTCCGAGTCAAAAGTTACAAGGTCAAGAGTTTCAGGATGACGCATCAGTAACGCTTGCGAAGTTGTCATTTCTGCAACGTAGACCGTGTGATCAAGGTCAACTTGGCCAACGGAATGTCGAATCTGTGTCGATGCCTCTCGACAGACCCTGCGAAAGGCACGGTTCGTAACTCCCGCCATTGGCGCAAGTTCAATGACCGGATCAGTGGCTAATAAATCTGCAAACATCAGCAGCCGATGAGGCGAGAGCCTAACCAAGACACAACTGAATCAAGTCCGACTCGCTCTTGTTCCATAGTGTCTCGATCGCGGATGGTTACGGCGTTGTCATCTAAGGTTTCAAAATCAACTGTGATGCAGTAAGGCGTTCCGATTTCATCTTGGCGACGGTAACGACGTCCAATAGCTCCAGCGTCGTCAAACTCAATGTTCCAAGTTTTGCGCAACTCAGTTGCCAAGTCTTTAGCTTTTGGACTCAAGTCAGCATTACGTGACAATGGCAAGATTGCAGCCTTTACTGGCGCCAGGCGCTTATCGAAACGCATGACGACGCGCTTATCCACACCACCTTTTGTGTTTGGAGCTTCGTCTTCGTCATATGCCTCAAGCATGAAAGCAAGTACTGCGCGGGTTAAACCAGCCGCGGGTTCGATTACATACGGAACATATTTCTCGCCTGATTCTTGATCAAAGAACGACAAGTCTTTTCCAGAAGCTTCCATGTGAGCTTTTAAGTCAAAGTCTGTGCGATTGGCAATACCTTCTAATTCAGCAAATTCACTTCCGCCAAATTGGAAGCGATATTCAATGTCTGTTGTGCGCTTGGAGTAATGCGATAACTTTTCTTTTGGATGTTCAAATCGACGTAAGTTGTCAGTTGATAGACCTAAGTCGACGTACCAATTCCAGCGCTCTTCAAGCCAGTACTCGTGCCATTCCTCGTCTGTACCTGGTGGCACAAAGAATTCCATTTCCATTTGTTCAAATTCGCGGGTTCGGAAAATAAAGTTTCCTGGTGTGATTTCGTTGCGGAAGGACTTTCCAGTCTGCCCAATTCCAAATGGCGGTTTTTTGCGTGATGACGCAGCCACGTTTGCATAATTTGTAAAGATACCTTGCGCGGTTTCTGGGCGCAGGTAGTGCAGCGAGTTCTCGTCTATTACTGGGCCAAGATTTGTTGACAACATGCCGTTGAACATTTTTGGTTCAGTGAATTCACCTTTAGTCCCACAGTTAGGGCAAGGCACTCCAGCTAGGCCACCTTCAGGCGCGCGACCTTTTCGCTCTTCAAATTCTTCAAGTAAGTGGTCTTCCCGGAAACGTTTGTGACATGAAGTGCACTCAGTAAGTGGGTCAGTGAAAGTTGCTAGGTGTCCAGATGCGGCCCACACTTGAGGCGCCAAGATAACGGCCGAGTCGATTCCGACAACATCTTCGCGAGATTGAACTACTGCTTTCCACCATTGGCGGCGAACGTTTTCTTTCAGTTCGACACCGAGTGGCCCGTAATCCCAGGCAGACCGAGATCCGCCATAAATTTCGCTACTTGGGAAAACAAATCCGCGGCGTTTGGACAGATTAACTACAGCATCTACGCGATCCATGAAACTCAACATCCGATAAGGCTTTCCGACTGGTTGCCGGAAGCAGGAAACACCATTCTATCTAGTTTGGATGGGTCTAGAAATGCTTGAAGGTGCTAGTTTGCCTTCAATTTACTTCGTAATGTTGGGTCAGCGGGCTCGGTGTGAGTGGTGAAACAACGGCGTGAATCGTGTCGTAAACGGCCAGTAAATATGGCACCGCTGTCTTTGGGCAAACTGGAACCACGAGGGTTGCCGATTTAACTGATGCGCCGCGCAGCATTGCGCCAATTGCCATGGCCGTGCTCCCAGATTCAACGCCATCATCAATAACTGCAACCTTCAAACCGGCTAAGTCACCAAGTCTTGGAATCGAGACCTCAGTTCGAGTTCGAATAATGTTTAAATCCCGCATTGGCAAAGTTATTTCGGTTGCGAATGCCATTGCAATTTCAACTGGCTCCAAGATTTCTGCCTTGAAAGTAGTGAGCATTTTTTGTCCAGCATCAGCTCGATCAATGAAATCAAAGTTCGCCATTAACACTCGACTCATATTCAGTCACTGATTCTGGGCTGAAATCAGTCAGCAATTCGAAGGCAGTTGGTTCATCTCGCATGTTCGCCAAAAATGGCCAAACGCTAACTTTTGCTTCCATTGATCCAAGTGCTCGGCGATAGGAACCTACATCAATCCAATCGCTCTTTACTAAGTAGCGCTCAGGAGAATCTGCATTGTGAAATATGCTGCTTGATACGAATCCGCTTTTAGCCTGCAAAATTTTCATAGCTGCTTTCGCGTCAAGCTTCCACGTAGCCGAATCAGCCACATCAAAAGTCCAAATAGCGTGAAAAGTTCCCAGCATAAAATTTAAGCGCCGAATTTAATTGCAGTTGCAGCTATCAAAATCAGAAATACGAAGAAGCGAATTATTCGCGATCTTGGATCAAGCAATGGCCAAGATAAGTACATAAGCCAACCTATGAAGAAACTCACAACTGTCAAAGCAATCCCCGAATAAGGAGCCTGCAAGAAAAGACCTAGCAGCATCAAGACTGCGATAAGCCCTGGCACCAAAAACTTCGGCAAGGCATGGATCCGCAATAACGTAGGGGCGCTTAAGTCAGTTACTCGCTTGCGCAATGCTGAATGGGTAACCACTGGAACCGCTGGATTTGATTTTTTCGGTTTATTTGCTTGACCCATAACCCAATTACAGCATGGGTTAGCCTGAAAATAGCGGAGGCTTATTGACAATCATTCCCATTTAATCTACTGTTGGGAATTGTTCCCGATAAAGGAGTTCTGATGGCGCTTCTAGTAGCACTAGGAACTGTGTTCGCCACTTTCCTGGGTGGCTTACTTGCCCTGCGGGCCCGCAAGCGGATGCACCTGGTACTGGGATTAAGCGCCGGACTCCTACTCGGCTTGGTTTCTTTTGATCTAATTCCTGAAGTTTTTATACTCAGCAAGTTAGAAGTCGGACATGTTCCCGCCGTCATGGTCATGTTTGTTTTTGGATTTTTATCGCTTCATATTTTGGAGCGCTACTCCGGTGCGCACGAACCACACGATTCTAAATACAGCGATTCCCATGAGCATTCACAAAACACAACTGGCGTTATCGCTGCTTCTGCAATGGTAATACATGTCTTCCTTGATGGTCTGGCAATTGGCATCGCATTCCAAGTTAGTTCTGCTTTGGGATGGATTGTTGCGATTGCAGTAGTTGCTCACGCTTTTACTGATGGATTAAATACTGTTTCCATGTTGATCTCTGCCGGCAGATGGCAGAAGCAAGCAATCATGCTTGTGATTGCAGATGCTGTTGCCCGAATTTCCGGTGCGTATTTAGGTGCGCGCATAGTTGTTAACAATGATTTCCTTGGACTTTACTTGGCACTATTTGCTGGCTTCCTAATTTACCTAGCTACATCGCACATTTTGCCTGAGGCGCACAGCAATAAACCTTCTCGAATGACTTTGTTGGCAACTGTTGCAGGCGTACTGGTCATGTTTGTAATTGTGAACCTGGTACATGGTTAAAAATGGCAACTCAACGTTTAACTAAGCAGCGTAAGGCGATTACTGAAGCACTTAGATCACAGGAAAATTTTAAGAGTGCCCAGGAAATTCATGCTCTGGTAAATCTAAATGGTGAAACTATTGGCCTTTCTACTGTCTATCGAAACTTAACTGAGATGTTCGAAGCCCGCGATGTAGATATGATCATTGGAACTGATGGCGAATCCCAGTATCGACTTTGTAGCAATGGACACCATCATCACTTGACTTGCACTAACTGTGGGCTCGCAATTGAAATCACTGGTGAGGCACTTGAAGTCTGGGCTAAGCAAGTTGGCATTGATAATGGCTTCACCGAAATCGCACATACTTTAGAAATTACTGGCATTTGCCGAGCTTGCAAGAATACTTAACTTTTTGGCAAAGGATTTGGTACTGCTCCCCCGTAACGACGATCACGCGAAGCGTAAATTTCACAGGCATGCCACAAATGGCGGCGATCAAAATCTGGCCAAAGTGTTGGTAAGAAAACAAATTCTGAATAGGCGCTTTGCCACAGCAAGAAATTACTTATGCGCTGCTCCCCACTTGACCTGACGAAAAGATCTACATCGGGCATATCTGGCTCATCTAAGAATTTCTTAATCGTTTTTTCAGTAACTTTTTTGGGGTCAATTTTTCCATCTGCGACTTGTTGCGCAATTGCCGATACTGCATCCACAATCTCGGCTCGACCACCATAGTTAACGCACATAGTTACAGTTAACTTTGAATTTTTGGCAGTTAGTTTCTCGCAGGCTTCAAGTTCTTCAATAACAGAGCGCCAAAGCTTAGGACGTCTGCCAGCCCAACGAATGCGAACACCCATGTCATTCATTTCATCGCGACGCCGGCGGATCACATCGCGGTTAAAGTTCATGAGGAATCGAACTTCTTCAGGAGATCTGCGCCAGTTTTCAGTTGAAAATGCATATGCAGATAGCCAGTTAACACCTAGTTCTAATGAGCCATAAATACAGTCCATCAGACTTGCTTCGCCCGCTTCGTGTCCTGCAGTTCGGGGTAGATCGCGTTCCTTAGCCCATCTGCCGTTACCGTCCATAACCACAGCGATGTGATTGGGAATCAAATCTGCCTGAATCTTTGGTGGCATTGCACCTGAAACATGCGGCGGCGGATTAAGCAACATTGTTCAAGTCTGCCATGTTGATATGCAATTTGTTCAATTGCAATACGTTTAAGTTGCTTGCCGATCAACTAAAGGTAAAGACCTAAGTCCTCGCTCTAGGTGCCATTGCGCATACGCGGCTACTATTCCAGAAACTTCGTTTTGGTCTTTAGCGGATGAGCCATCAGCCGCTTCCCAATTTCCAGACATCAGAGCCCGCATTAACTCGAAAGACTCAGGTCGAGGCGCAACGCTTCCAGGCACTCGATGTTCAACGCATAGCGCCCCACCGGTTGAAACATGAAAGAACGGTTGCGTCCCGGCGACACCACAAATTACGCAACCGTTCAAAGTCGGTGAATACCCGGCCATCGAAAGTGACCGAAGTAGAAATGCATCAAGCACAAGGCTGGCAGCATGCTCTCCCGTAACTAGTGTTCTCAGCGCACCCACGAGTAACAAATACTGTGACTCGGCAGAAATTGAATCCTCTGGAGCAAGGCGATCTGCCGTTTCTAGCATGGTCTGCCCAGCCGTCCACAAAGAATAGTCAAGTGCTAGGTCTTGACCATAGGCATTTAGTGATTCTGCCTGCGTAATTATGTCGAGGCTTTTTCCTTCGTAAACGAGTAAGTCAACTCGGCTAAAGGGTTCGAGTCGCGCACCAAACTTACTTTTAGTTCGCCGCACCCCTTTAGCAACCGCACGAACTTTGCCTCGCTCGCGAGTTAGTAAAGTGATGATTCGATCGGCTTCACCCAATTTATGAGTGCGCAAAACTATAGCTTCAGCGCGATAACTAGGCATGTGTCTATGGTGTCACGTCCAATGACCCAGTGCTTGTCAGGTAACCTCATTTCATGAGCACTTCACCGAAAGAGCCAGTAAATATGACTGGATTCGATAAAGCATCAATCAAATGGGTCTTTCGCACAATCATTCTCTTTACCGCAGCCGCCATGTTGGGCTTGTGGGTATTTCAACAAAATGTGAGCTTCATTTTGCTACTGCTGCTTGCGCTGTTGTTTGCCGTTGCCATGGAGCCGGCAGTTTCTGCGCTTTCAAATCGAGGTTGGCGGCGAGGTTCGGCAACGGGCATAACAATGTTGGGCATCACGTTACTTGCAGCCGCGTTTCTGGCCTTGTTTGGTGGCCTGCTGTTTTCACAGGCGTCATCATTAATATCGGATTTACCAAATTTAGTCACTGATTTAACAACCTGGGTGAATGATACGTTTAATCAAAACTTGGATCCCAACACTCTCATCAATCAACTAAATGTCCAACCGTCCCAAATAGCTAACTGGGCTAGCAACTTTGCAGGTGGCTTTGTTGGAATCATTTCGGGAATTGTTGGTGGCCTGTTTCAACTGCTAACACTGACCTTATTTTCATTTTATTTATCAGCAGATGCGCCCCGCCTCAAGCGCCAAATTGGTGCACTACTAAATCCAAGCGCTCAAAAAGTTGTTGTTACAACTTGGGACATCACCGTAAAGAAAACGGGCGGCTTTGTAGTTTCAAAGTTATTACTTGCTCTTGCATCAACTACAGCTCACTCTATATTCTTTGCTGCAATCGGTTTACCTTACTGGTTGCCACTTGGTTTGATTACTGGTATCACAAGTCAATTCATTCCAACTATTGGAACCTATATTGGAATTCTAATTCCGGTGCTATTTGCGGTTTTCAGCAATCCAATCGATGCAGTGTTCATCATTATATTCGCTTCGGTGTATCAGCAGATTGAAAATTACTTACTCTCGCCAAGGCTGAGCAAAATCACGATGGATATTCACCCAGCGATTGCCTTTGGATCAGTAATTGTCTTCGCTAATCTTTTTGGTGCCGTGGGAGCTATTGTTGCGGTTCCGATAGCCGCAGCCTTAGTCGCGCTATTGGATACTTACAGCAAGCGCTATGACTTGATTCCTGAGCTTGTTGAAAGTGACAAAAACCAAGGCACGACAAGCAATTAAAAACCAAGTCTGGAAAGTTGCTTTGGGTCGCGCTGCCAATCTTTGGCAATCTTGACTCGAATATCTAGGTAAACCGGAACGCCAAGCATTTTGCTAATCGCAATTCGCGCTTCTGTGCCAACTTCTTTTAATCGACTTCCACCTTTCCCAATTACGATGTGCTTCTGGCTTTCCCGCTCAACATAAATCAGTGCATAAATATCCATCAGTGGTTTATCTTCCGCTCTATCTGCACGCATAGCCATTTCATCAATTACTACTGCAATTGAGTGCGGCAATTCATCATGAACGCCCTCAAGGGCACATTCCCGAATGAGTTCAGCAATCATGATTAACTCTGGCTCGTCGGTAAGTTCGCCTTCTGGATAGAGAATCTGGCCTTCAGGCAACATTCCCATTAGCAATTCGCTTAACAGATCGATTTGATTATCAGCAACTGCAGAGACTGGAACTAATTCTGCCCAGTCAATTCCCAATTCTTGCCCAAGGTTTTGAACCGCCAAAAGCTGTTCGCCTACCGCCTGCTTATCAGTCGTATCAATTTTTGTAACTACGGCAACTTTTTTTACCTTTGGTATGGCGGCAATCTGTTCGGCAATGAATCTGTCACCCGGCCCGATGGCCTCATTGGCCGGAAAACACATTACAACTACGTCAACTTCCGACCAAGTATCCGCAACTAATGCGTTGAGCCTTTCGCCCAGTAGTGTCCTTGGTTTATGGACACCTGGAGTATCGATCAAAATCAATTGACCCTCTGGCTTTGTTACGATTCCACGAATTGTATGCCTTGTGGTTTGTGGTCGATCTGAAGTAATGGCAACTTTTTGACCAACCATGGCATTAGTCAACGTGGATTTACCAACGTTGGGTCGACCTACTATGCAAGTAAATCCACTACGCATTTGAGATCTCCAAGGAAGTTTTAGTTGGGGTTCTTGATTCAACGATACCGAGAAGTGCAAGGGCGCTAATAATTACTGCGCAACCAATCCAGCCGCGAAGGTTCATCGCCTCGCCCAGAATGAAGACCCCCATCAAGGTTGCGAGAACTGGTTCGGCCAAAGTCAATGTTGAAACAGTTCCAGGACTTAAGTGAGTTAACCCGTTTCCGAACAAGATATAACCAAGTGCAGTCGTTCCTAATCCGATATAGAGCACAAATCCAACTAAAAGTGCGCTGTTCACCCAAGCACTTGTCGCCAAAACGATTGGTAGCGATATCACTGCACCGATTCCGAAGGCGGCACCAAGAACTTCTGCACCAGTAACATCATGGGTGCGCGTTAGTCGAACTCCAAAAACTGTGAAAATTGCATACATAACGCCAGAAATGAATACTGCAAAGAAACCAAGGTTGTCCCGAACTTCGCTAACGCCCGTTATCAGTGCAAGTCCGAAGATACCCATGAGTGTTGATACCGCCCAGACAACTGTCGGCTTTCCAGTGCCAACAACCCAACCGAGCAGACCGGCGAAAAACGGGGCTGTAGCTAGTGCGCCAAGGGTTCCCATTGCAACGCCGATTCGAGCAGCGCCGATAAAGAATGAAATTTGGTAAGAAAGTACAGCTATCGCCATAACCCACACAATCGGAAGCTTTACCAGTTTTCGTATTCCCGAATTTCCGTAACGAATTGCCGCGTAACCAGCTAGGCCAATTCCACCCAGAAAAACTCGCCAAGCCCCAACCGAAATACTGCTGCCAGGAAAATCTAGATATGCTCTGCCAGTTGCGCTGGTACTAAATAATACGCACGCAAGTAAAACGGAAACAACTGCTAGTTGCCGCCCGTTCTTTGGCGATGCATGTCTTGCGGAAGATCCGATACTCGAAGTGGTCACGTTAATCGCGAATCAATAGGTTTACCCGTTTCATCAACCACATACAACGGGACACCCGTGCCAGCGAATACCCGCACTAAGTCGATCTCTGATTCCGTAGCGCTTACTTCAAATTGTGACGAAATGACTATGGACTCAACTCCAGTAGAACCAGACGCAACTGCTTGCGCAACGACCATTTCCACTGCTGAAAGAACTAATAAACCAATTGAAACTTCAGCGCTGGCATAAGTCCGGCCCGTTTCATCTCGAAGCGCTGCACCAACTTTTGCCTGGACGCGAGAGCGTGCACCTTTGGCCAGCACTGCTAATTTGTCATCCTCTGGAATCCAATTAGTCATTGGATTCACCTTCATCATCAGAAGTAAAGGTGTCTCGTGATATCACGACAGTATCTATTCGATGGCGCCGGCCGGCCGTTGATTCTGCGGTTAAAGTCCAGTTTTCAATATCAACTGTGGCGCCGGGGATCGGAACTATGCCAAGGCGTTTAGCCATAAGGCCACCAACAGTATCGACACCTTCTTCTGGGATTTCAATTTCTAAAAGTTCAGCAAGATCATCGATGTTAAGTCGAGAGCTAACTCGGTATTCACCATTTGCCAGCTCTTCAACATCAGGACCGAGCACATCGTGTTCATCTGAGATCTCACCAACAATTTCTTCGATGACATCTTCAATTGTTACTAGTCCTGCAGTGCCACCATATTCATCCACTAAGACCGCCAAGTGAGTTCGAGCGCTTTGCATGTCGCGTAACAACTCATCCACACTTCGGCTATCTGGAACCATAAAGGCTGGACGCATTAAGTCAGAAACTCGTTCCGTAGTTTGAGATTCTTGATGTTCAAATACTCGACGCGCTATGTCCTTTACGTAAACCACACCCACGATGTCATCTATGCCCTCGCCGACCACCGGAATTCGGGAGTAGCCAGAGCGAAGTCCAAGGGACATGGCCTGACGCAATGTTTTGTGAGTTTCAATCCAGACCATTTCAGTTCGCGGCACCATAACTTCGCGCGCAATTGTGTCACCAAGCTCGAAGACTGAATGAATCATCTGGCGTTCGTCATCTTCAATAACTGAATCTGCTCCAGCCATATCCACTAATTCCCGCAGTTCAGCTTGGGTTGAGAACGGACCTTCTCTAAATCCTTGGCCGGGAGTAATTGCGTTTCCAACCAAAATGAAAAGTCGGGTCAGAGGTCCAAAGATTAATGTGACCATTCGAGTTAGACGGACGGTCGAAAGCGCGATCTTGTCAGCTTTTTGCCGGCCTAAAGTTTGTGGCGCTACCCCGAGCAGAATGTAACCGACTAAAACCATAATCGCTGACGAACTGATTAATGCAGCGTTATTGTCGGCAAAAATATTTAAAGAAGCAGTGGTGACGAGCACGATTGCAATTGTTGACATCGTTAGGTGGGCAAATAGCAAGGAGTTAACGTACTTAGCTCGGTCATCAAGTAATCCACTTAGGCGACTAGCGCGTCGGTTTCCATCTTTCCGAAGCTGATCCACCGTAGCCTTGCTGACCCTAGCCAATGCGGTTTCAGTTGCAACAAATACGGCTGCCAAAAGCACCATAACTGTTGCTAAAACTAAAAGGAAAGCGTCCTGACTCAAGCTAGGCCACGAGCGTTTCGCTCACCTTCCCACTGGGCAAGTAATTGTGCTTGCAATCCAAACATAACTTTATGTTCATCGGGTTCAGCGTGATCATGGCCAAGTAGATGCAAAATTCCATGCGTTAAAAGCAGTCGCAATTCAACTTCCATACTGTGTCCGGCTTGCTCACCTTGGCGAGCGGCAACTGCTGGGCATAGCACAACGTCTCCGAGAACGCCTTCTTCACTTACTCGATCCGGAGTGCCCGCGCGCAATTCATCCATTGGAAAACTCAAAACATCAGTAGGTCCAGGTTCATCCATGAACTTCTCGTGCAGAGACGACATGGCTATCTCGTCTACAAGTAGCACCGAAAGCTCAGCCGCAGGATTGATGTGCAAACTGCGAAGTACAAACTGAGCTTGCGAGGAAATTTCTAGTTCATTTACTTCAAAGTCAGATTCGTTGTTGACGTCAATAGACATGGTTACGAGTTCCTGCGATCTGGGCGCTGGTCTTGTGAGGCACGCTTTTCGTCATACCTACCGTAAGCATCAACAATTTGGCCCACTAACTTGTGCCGAACCACGTCGGTTGAAGTTAACTCGCAAAAAGCGACGTCGTCGACTTCCGTTAAAATGTCGCGAACCACTCGCAACCCGCTGGCCGTGCCAGTTGGTAAGTCAATTTGGGTAACGTCACCAGTGATAACCATTGTGGATCCAAAGCCCAAGCGGGTTAGGAACATCTTCATTTGTTCAGCTGAAGTATTCTGAGCTTCGTCCAAAATAATGAATGCATCGTTAAGTGTGCGGCCGCGCATGTAAGCCAACGGCGCAACTTCAATGGTTCCACTTGTCATTAATCTTGGTATTGAATCAGGATCTACCATGTCGTGAAGAGCATCGTAAAGCGGACGTAAGTACGGATCAATTTTCTCACTCAAGGTTCCAGGCAAGAATCCTAAGCGTTCTCCGGCCTCAACAGCTGGGCGAGTAAGAATGATTCGAGTTACCTGCTTGCTTTGCAGAGCTTGCACAGCTTTGGCCACTGCAAGGTATGTTTTTCCAGTTCCCGCCGGACCGATTCCAAAGACAATTGTGTTTTCATCAATTGCGTCTACGTATCGTTTTTGGTTCAGAGTCTTAGCTCGGATAGTACGACCACGACTGGAAATAATGTTTGCAGTTAAGACATCAGCTGGACGCACATCAGAACGCAGCATGGCGATGGAGCGTTCTACAGATTCGGGAGTTAGACCTTGACCGGTCCGCAGCATTACTAACATTTCGGAAATTAAAGTTTCAATTAGGTCAACACTTGGTTTTGGGCCATCAATTGTGATCTCATTGCCACGAACCAGAATTACAGAGTCTGAAAAAGACTTTTCAATTACTCGAATAAGTTCATCGCGCGCACCCGTAACCGAGACCATCGGAGTGGAGGTTGGCACAATCACAACTGTGTGAGATGGCGAGGCAGAGACTGTCATTTGACCTAATTCTATGGCAGAAACCAGAAGTCTGAGTCGGCTATCCTGGTGGCCAAGCTAGGCTTCGACCGCCCAATACGTGGAAATGCACATGTGGCACAGACTGCCCAGCATCTTGGCCGATGTTGGTCACGATTCGGTAACCAGTGCCTAAGCCCTCGATTTTTGCTACCGACGCTGCCAGAGTTAAGAGTTCGCCAGCCAGATTTGGATCACTTGCTGTCAATTCATCGACATCTGAAAAATGTTCTCTTGATATAACAAGAACATGCGTTGGTGCTTTTGGATCTATGTCGCGAAATGCAATTGCACTATTCGACTCAGTAATTACATCTGCGGGAATTACTCCAGAGGAAATTTTGCAAAATAAACAATCTGAATCTGTATTCATATTTCCCTACTTACTAAGACCAGCGCTGGCTACGCATGAGAAGTCCACCGACTGCAATCGCGCCGGCTGTTGAAGTCCGCATAACACTTGCTCCCATGTGCACAATGCGGGCTCCAGAAGTTGAGAATGCCGCTAGTTCATCCGGTGAGATTCCGCCTTCAGGACCAACAACAATCATGATTGTTCCTTGTTCTCTGATAGCGCACGCAGCTAGCGCCTGATCAGCACTTTCATGTAAAACAAAAACACTTTGCGCCTGTGACATCAATTCGCAAACTTCAGCAGTTGTTTTCAAATTCGATATTTCTGGAATCCAGGCTCGTCGAGATTGTTTTGCCGATTCACGTGAAGTGCGACGCCATTTTTCTAGACCTTTTTCTACCGAATCCCATTTACCGATTGAGTGTTCGGCACGCCAAGGAATGATTGCATCGGCACCAACTTCAGTAAGCATCTCAACTGCCAGTTCAGCACGCTCGCCTTTTGCTAACGCTTGCACAACTACAAACCTTGGCTCTGGCGCTTCTTCAAAGGTGAATTGATCGATTAATAAATCAAGGCTGTGCTTGTGAACTGTAGTTACCGTTGCAATTGCACGTGATCCTTGGCCATCGCAGAGATGGATAACTTCGCCTTCTCGCATGCGCTTTACGGTCGCCGCATGACGGCCTTCATCACCATCAAGTGTGAAAGACTTTGTGTCTTTTGAAATCTCGCCTGGGTTAACTAGGAATTCTGCAGCAGTCATCGTGTTGTAAACGCATCCTTAAGTTTTCCAAACAAGCTTGACGACTGTTCGTGCAATTGCGCTGATGGAGTTTCTTCACCACGCAAAGTTGCTAGTTGTCTAATCAAATCTTCCTGGGCTTTATCCAAACCACTTGGAGTCAAGATTTCAAGGTGAACTACCAAATCACCTCGTCCTGAACTGCGAAGTCTTGGCATACCTTGTCCGCGTAACGTAACGGTAGAGCCAGATTGAGTTCCAGGCTTAATGTGAATCGGAGCAGTTCCATCTAAAGTCTCAAGTTCCATAGTTGCGCCCAGTGCTGCTGCTGTCATGGGTAGTGACATAGTTGCATTCAATTGGTCGCCATTGCGCTGGAAAACGGGGTGTGGCAATTCGATTAGCTCAACATAAAGGTCGCCAGCCGGTCCCCCGCCTGGACCAACTTCACCTTGACCAGTCATTTGAATGCGGGTGCCACCTTCGACACCTGGTGGAATCTGGACTGACAATGTACTTCGAGTTCGAACTCGACCATCGCCAGCGCATTCAGCACACGGGTGTGGATTGAGCGATCCAAATCCTTGGCATTGTGGGCACTGTCGAGAGGTCATGACCTGACCCAAGAATGATTTCTGTACAGATTGAACTTCACCGCGACCGGCACACATAGTGCAATTTACAATGGTGGCTCCGGAAGATGTACCTTCGCCTTCACATGAATTACAAGTAACAGCGGTGTCAACGGCAAATTCTCGCGTTGATCCAAACGCAGCTTCATCTAGCGTTACTTGAAGTCTGATTAAGGCGTCTTGACCTCTTCGCCTACGTGATCTTGGCCCGCGCTGTCCGCCACCACCAAAAAATGCATCAACAATATCTCCGAAACCAAATCCCGCCGCCGAGTTGAAACCACCACCCGATGAAAACGGGTCTCCCCCAAGATCGAACATCTCGCGCTTTTGAGGGTCAGATAGCACTTCGTATGCAGAAGTGACCTCTTTAAAGCGTTCGCCAGCTTCCGCTCCAGGATTCACGTCAGGGTGAAGCTCTCTAGCAAGTTTTCGATATGCCCGCTTAATTTCTTCAGGAGTTGCTCTGGCCGACATATTTTGCAACTGCTCGCACTGCACCCATTGATCCGGCGTAATCCATTCGGGTTGGCCCGAGGATTCCCATAGTCGCTAGCGCTTGGTCACCCGAACCATAACCAACTGTCACTACAGATGCTCGCTGCAACTCTTCAACTGGATTCTCGTGACCAATTCGAACTGTCAAGGAATCTGGTTCTGATGCTTCGCCAAATAATCTGAGTAGTACAACGTGCTCTTCAAGTGCTTCAAGAACTGGTCCAACTGCAGTCGTGAAATCCTCGCCAACTCTGGCCAAGTTAGAAGTTCCGCCGACAACAACCCGTTCTTCATTTTGCGAAACAACTGCATCAAGAATTGTGGCGACAACAGTGTTAACTGCGGGTTTGAATTCCGGTGCAAAGTTATCTGCTAATCCAACCAAGCGATCTGGAACATCAGTAAATAGCTGTCCGTCAAGAGCTACGTTTAGCCGAGTGCGCAAGTCGTGTAAAAAGTCATCAGAAAACTTACTCATCATTTCTACGGTGCGCTGTTCGATTCTTCCAGTATCTGCGATCAGAATTAATAAGAGTCTGGTTCCACCTGAACTCACTAATTCAATGTGTCGAACTGAACTTCTACCTAATGATGGGTACTGGACCAATGCAACTTGCTTTGTTAATTGAGATAACAAACGAACAGTTCGATTCATCACATCATTAAGATCAACGGCTTGATCTAAGAAAGTTTGAATGGCTTTGCGTTCTGGTTGTGACATCGGCTTGATGGAATTTAGCTTGTCGACAAAAAGTCGGTAACCCTTATCGGTCGGGATCCGTCCAGCACTGGTATGTGGAGCGCTGATGTAGCCTTCTTCTTCAAGTGCCGACATGTCATTGCGAATAGTTGCGGAAGAGACGCCAAGCGAATGGCGGTCAGCCAAGGCTTTAGATCCAACTGGCTCGTGAGTTTGGACATAGTCCTCTACGATGGCTCGCAAAACCGCTAATTTACGGTCTTCCATCGCAACTCCTAGCACTCACAGGTATCGAGTGCCAGTCTAACCTTGGTTAGGCCCACAGGCGCGCGACTAAGCCATCGGCTAACAGTCGGCCTTGAAACGTAAGGACTGCTTTGCCTTCCGCAAAACTATTGGGTTCGAGCAATCCTTCAGTTACGGCTAGCCGTGCTTGATCTAGGCCAGCTTCACCCAGAACCGAAAGTGATAAACCTTCTCGCAGTCTTAAACCAAGCATGATGTCTTCATGATTTACATCCATTTGGGTTAAAACTTCGCTGTCTGCAATAGCGGAGACACCCTCATCAACTTTTGCAGCCCATGCCGCAGGATGTTTTAGATTCCAAGACCTCGTGCCATTCGCATGAGCATGCGCACCTGGACCAATTCCTAACCAGTCTTGGTTTTTCCAATACGCAATATTGTGTCGGCATTCCCCATTTGGTTTGGACCAGTTGCTGACTTCATACCAAGTCATTTCAAGGCTTCGAAGTTTTTCATCAATTAACTCGTAACGATGGGCAGCCACGTCATCACTTGGATTTGGAATCTCACCACGTGCCACACGAGCAGCCAATCTTGTACCCGGCTCAACAATTAAGGAATAGGCACTGACGTGATCAATATCCGCGGCAGAAACTTGGTCTAAAGTCTCGGCAAGATCGGCATCAGTTTCACCAGGGCTACCGTAAATCAAATCAACACTGACATGTTCAAAGCCGGCACTTCGTGCATCACTTACGGCCTCCCAAGTTTTTCCTGGAGTGTGAGTTCGCTCAAGTAATGCAAGAACATTTTTCGCACTACTTTGATGGCCAAATGAAATTCTTGTGAAGCCACCAGCACGGAGAATTTCTAAATCTTGCCGAGAAACTGAATCTGGATTTGCCTCGGTAGTTATTTCGGCATCATCGGTAAAGCCATAGGCAGATTTAAGGGAATGCAAAATTCTTACAAGTTCTTTTGAGTCAATTAGAGTTGGCGTGCCGCCGCCAAAAAATACTGTACTTAGTGCGCGATCATCTGTTGCATTTGCGTGACGTAACCAATTTACTTCAGCAATCACTCGATCAGGATAAGTTGCTGAGGTAATTGAAGTGCCATCACGTTGTAGCTCGGCAGCCGTATAAGTGTTGAAGTCGCAATAGCCACATCTGGATGCGCAAAACGGAATGTGTACGTAAGCGCTTAAGGTACGCATTAGTTACTTGTTGTAGTGCTTGTTGTAACCAGAAACTCGAGTATGCATTTCTTCCGGGAGTTCAGGGCAATTAAGTACGCGCGCAATACGATCTGGATCTCGGTCACCCGCAACAAGCTGATAAACATCGCTAACCGTTACACCATGCTCGGGTGTTGCTTCAATCTTGATTTCATCGCCCGCAGTAATCTCTCCTGCTTCAAGAACTTGGAGGTAAGTGCCAGGCATGCCTTCATCCATAAAGCGCTTAACCCATTTATCTTCATCCATAAAGCGCGCAAATGTGCCACAAGGAATCCGCGGTCCAGTGACCTGTAACAATGTAGTGCCAATGCGCCAAGTTTGACCGATGACCGCGTTCGTTACATCGATTCCAGTAGTTGTTAAGTTCTCGCCGAAGTTTCCTGGCACTAATTCTCTATCTAGTTCCGCTTCCCACCATTCGTAGTCTTCACGAGCGTAGGCGTAAACCGCTTGCTCAGGCATTCCATGATTAGGAATATCGGATCGCTGATCGCCCGCAACTCCAGCGGTAGTTACCTGGCGGGAATCAGAAACTGAGCGCTTATCAATAGAAGTAACACCAACAGATCCCCCAACATCTGGGATTACTGCATTTACAACATTTAATGAGAGGACTTTCGCGGAACTATTTTTGTCAGACATTACTTAGCCTTTGCCTTTGCTGCGTTGTCATCGGTAGAAAGTGCAGCGATGAATGCCTCTTGCGGCACTTCAACGCGGCCCACCATCTTCATGCGCTTCTTACCTTCTTTTTGCTTTTCTAGAAGTTTACGCTTGCGTGAAATGTCACCGCCATAACATTTGGCTAAAACATCTTTGCGTATTGCTCGAATAGTTTCGCGGGCAATTATTCGAGCACCGATTGCTGCTTGAATTGGAACCTCGAATTGCTGCCTTGGGATCAAATCCTTCAACTTGGCAGCCATAGCTACGCCATAGTTATAGGCCTTATCTCGATGCACGATCGCACTAAACGCATCAACTGGATCACCGTGCAACAAGATGTCGACTTTCACAAGATCTGCAGACTGCTCGCCAGTTGGTTCGTAATCAAGAGAGGCATATCCACGTGTCTTTGACTTAAGTTGATCAAAGAAATCGAAAACAATTTCGGCTAATGGAAGCGTGTACCGCATTTCTACGCGATCTTCCGATAGGTAATCCATTCCAAGCAGATTGCCACGTCGAGTTTGGCAAAGTTCCATAATGGAACCTACAAACTCACTTGGCGTAAGAATCGTGGAACGCACCATTGGCTCATGAACTTCGGCGATCTTTCCACCTGGAAACTCACTTGGGTTTGTAACAATAATTTCTTTGCCGTCATCCATAACAACGCGATAAACCACATTGGGAGCCGTTGAAATTAAGTCAAGATTAAATTCGCGCTCCAATCGTTCGCGCACAATTTCTAAGTGAAGTAAACCAAGGAAGCCGCAACGGAATCCAAAGCCAAGTGCGACCGAAGTCTCTGGTTCGTAAACCAAAGCAGCGTCATTAAGTTTTAGTTTGTCTAATGCCTCGCGCAATTCTGGATAGTCCGACCCATCGAGTGGGTAAAGACCAGAGAAAACCATAGGTACTGGATCGCGATATCCACCTAAAGATTCGGCGGCAGGCTTTGCCGCGAGCGTGACGGTGTCACCGACTCTTGATTGACGTACATCTTTTACGCCAGTTATTAAGTAACCCACTTCGCCAACACCGATTGCTTTGGAAGAAACCGGGTCCGGTGAGATCACTCCAACTTCTAAAGTTTCGTGCGTTTCGCCCGTACTCATCATTTTGATGCGATCGCGTTCTGGGATTCGTCCGTCAATTACTCGGACGTATGTGACTACACCACGATAAGTGTCATAAACCGAGTCAAAAATTAGTGCGCGAGCTGGCGCATCAGGATCGCCAACCGGAGCTGGGACTTGCTTAACCACTTCATTGAGTAATTCTTCGACGCCGACGCCAGTTTTTGCGCTGACCTTCAAAACACTTTCTGGATCGCAACCAATGATGTGCGCAATTTCGGCTGCATACTTTTCAGGTTGCGCTGCAGGTAAATCAATTTTGTTTAGAACTGGAATTATCGTCAGATTGTTTTCTAGCGCTAAGTACAAATTGGCAAGAGTCTGAGCTTCAATTCCTTGAGCAGCATCAACCAAAAGAATTGCGCCTTCGCACGCTGCCAAACTTCTACTTACTTCGTAAGTGAAGTCAACGTGTCCAGGGGTATCAATCAGATTCAAAACGTAGGTTTGGTTATCGTCTGCAACAAACGGAAGCCGAACAGCTTGGCTCTTGATAGTGATGCCGCGCTCGCGTTCGATGTCCATGCGGTCTAAGTACTGTGCTCGCATGTGTCGGGGATCAACGATTCCGGTGATCTGGAGCATGCGGTCTGCCAAGGTCGATTTGCCGTGGTCGATATGGGCAATAATGCAGAAATTTCGAATAATTTTAGGGTCTGTGGCACCCGGCGTTGGGGGGTTAATTGCCTTCGACATTCGCTCATAATCCCACACTTGG
>RGDC01000140.1 GCA_009918005.1 Actinomycetota bacterium | reverse complement strand
CTTTTTGGAATGACAATTCCAGAAGAGTTCGGTGGCCTTGGCGTTGACATGACAACGTTCTCAATTGTTTTTGAAGAATTGTCACGCGGCTGGATGGGTGTTGCTGGAATTTTGGGTTCGCATTCCATGGCCTGTTTCATCATTTCCAAGCACGGCACACCTGAACAAAAAACTAAGTACCTGCCAGAACTGGCAACTGGTGCTCGTCGAAGTGGTTTGGGATTAACTGAGCCAGGTGCTGGCACAGACCTGCAAGGCATTTCGACAACAGCAACACTCGATGGCGACCATTACATAGTGCGCGGTTCCAAGACCTGGATTACAAACGCCCGTCACGCCGATCCACTGCCGGTATTAGTAAAGACAGACCCAAAGGCTGATCCTCGCCATAAAGGAATGTCAGTTCTATTGATCGACGCGGGAACTCCTGGGTTCACCATCGGTAAAGACATTCCAAAAATGGGTTACAAAGGTCCGGAGTCTTGCGAAGTCATTCTGGATGAAGTTCGAGTACCGGTTGAAAACTTGTTGGGCGGAGTTGAAGGTCGCGGTATGCAGCAAGTTTTGTCCGCCCTTGAAACTGGCCGACTAAACATTGCCGCCCGCTCCGTTGGAATTGCAGCACGTGCATACGAAGAAGCAGTTAAGTATGCAAAGTCACGCATGGCATTTGGTAAGAGTATTTCTGAGTTCCAAGCAATTCAGCTAAAGATCGCTGACATGGCAACCGACTTACAAGCCGCTCGCCTACTGACTTACTGGGCTGCATCCGAAGCAGACCAAGGTAAGCGCGTTGATTTGCAGACTGCCCAAGCAAAAGTATTTGCCTCTGAAGTTGCCATTCAAAACTCATTGCGAGCCATGCAAGTTCATGGTGGCTACGGCTATTCAACTGAGTATGAAATTGAACGCTTGTATCGTGATGCCCCATTAATGAGCATTGGTGAAGGCACAAACGACATCATGCGAATGGTAATTGCTAAGCAAATCTTTGCTGACTAATTCCCGTTGCTGAAAACTCGTTAATCTTCCGAGATACTTGATACATGTTGCGCGCCAATAAATACCTAATTGCCATGATGCTTTCCATGGTCGGTTGGGGTATTGGAAATCCAATTGCTGACATCGCTATCGAACATGTTGATCCAGTTTCAGTAACCGTAATTGAACTGACTTGTGGCTTAATCGTTTTCTTTATCGTGGCAATTGCCCTGCCATCACTTCGAAATGCGATTAAGCACGTGCCTTGGCGTATTGCAATTCCATTTGGACTCCTGCAACCTGGCCTGGCATATTTTCTTGGCAACATCGGATGGCAGTATGGCACGGTTACAACCGGTGCAATCTTGATGTCTAGTGAAGTTATCTTCTTAGCAATTGGTGGCGCAATATTCTTACGCGAGAAGTTGAATCTTTGGTCAGGTGTCGCATTGTTCATCGGCGTTACCGGTGCAATCATCGTTGGAATTGCAGGGCAGTCAACTAATCCAGAAACCTCTGGTCAGTACGTGACGATTCTTGGAAAGTCAGTATCTGCAGGATTGATTGGTGCACTCGCATTCTTGGGCGTAGGACTATCTGGTGCGATCTATGGTCTGTTTATGCGCAAATTGAAATCTGAAGTAAACACAATTGCCCTGACACTAGGGCAAATGGCTACCGCTAGCTCACTATCTATTTTGATCTTGATTCTTACTCAAACAGATATTCCAACCCCACAAACCGTAGGTAACTACTTTTATGTGGCAGTACTTGCCGGCATTATTGGAACCACATTGCCGTTCCTGCTGTTTAATTTTGCGGCACCGAACTTAACAACAAAGCAAACCGCGCTATCCCTAAATATCATCCCGGTGGTCGCAATTCTGTTTGGTGCTGTTCTAGGGCGTGGACTTCCTGTTGGAGCACAGTACGTAGGAATACTTTTGGTCCTCATTAGCTTGCTCGCACTTGAATCTGGACATGACAAAGAGACCGAAACAGCCTTAACCTCCCCAGCTTTTCCTAAGTCCTGACCTACTGCTAATGTTCACTTGTACTAAATCAATGCGAATACCATTTCGACCAAGCACCGCTAGCTCAACTGGCAGAGCAGCTGACTCTTAATCAGCGGGTTGGGGGTTCAAGTCCCTCGCGGTGTACTCGCATAAAAAAGCCCTCTTTGAGGGTTTTTTTATGCTCGTCTCGCGCTTCGCGCGAGTTACTCGTCTTGAGCAAAGCTCGAGTAACTCACGTCTTTCTCTTCGCTCATGTTACTTGAATTGATCGTTGGTAGTCTTTTTTTATGGCTACTAATCCTGATCGCGCTTCTTACTTTCCTGCAATAGAAAAGAAGCATGGCTTGCCAATGTCTTATTGGCATGACCAAATGAAACTTATCAAGGATCAGAAGTATCCAGAACAGATTGCATTTCTTCGCGAGAACCATGGCTT
>RGDC01000139.1 GCA_009918005.1 Actinomycetota bacterium | reverse complement strand
GGCGATTTTAATCGGTATCTTTGCAATGATCTTGGCTCTTCTACGAACTTCTCGTTCAGCCGCACTCACGCCGTTTCGAATTATGGCAACCGCATACGTAGACATATTTCGAGGCGTACCGTTACTTCTGGTAATTCTGTTAATCGGATTTGGCGTTCCAGCACTTCGCATCGAAGGCTTAACGAACAGCGTTCTGATCCTTGGTACCACTGCGGTCGTGCTTACATATTCCGCATACGTCGCCGAAGTTATTCGCAGTGGCATCCTTTCCATTCACCCAAGTCAGCGAGCGGCTGCCCGTTCACTTGGATTAAGTGCACCACAAACTATGCGTCATGTGGTTTTGCCGCAAGCTATAAAGCGAGTCGTCCCACCGCTACTAAATGATTTAGTTGCCTTGTTAAAGGACACGGGTTTGGTTTCAATTCTTGGTGTGACTGATGCAGTGCGTGCGGCACAGATCGCAAGCTCTCGTACTTTTAATTACACGCCATATGTAACAGCGGCAATCTTGTTCCTGTTAATTACAATTCCGTTGACTCGATACACCGATCGAGTCCTGGCTAAGTCAATCAAGCGTCAGAATGCGCAGGGCGCAGCATGAACGTATTAGAAGTCAAGAACTTACGAAAAAGCTTTGACGACAATGTGGTTTTAAACGACTTGTCCTTAACCGTTCCAGATCACACCGCAACGGTTCTGATTGGCGCATCTGGCTCTGGTAAGTCAACGCTATTGCGCTGTATTAACTTGCTAGACACGATTGATGATGGATCTATCTATTTAGATGGCAAAGAAATTTCAGATCCAGAAATTAATGTTGATGAAGTCAGAAAAAATTTAGGCATGGTGTTTCAGTCCTTCAATCTGTTTCCGCACATGAGCGTGCTTGATAACATCACACTTTCACCTATTCGCGTTCATAAACTTTTAAAAGATCAAGCACGTGATGAAGCGATGACTTTGCTTAAGCGCTTTGATTTAGCCGACAAAGCTGATCAATACCCAGATCGGCTAAGTGGTGGTCAACAACAGCGTGTTGCAATCATTCGATCGATTGCTGTTAAACCCCGATTACTTTTACTTGACGAAGTTACTTCTGCACTTGATCCAGTTTTAGTTAATGAAGTTTTGTCGATCGTGCGAGACCTAAAAGCAGATGGCATGGCAATGGTCTTAGCAACACACGAAATGGGATTTGCCACTCAAGTCGCTGACGAAGTTTGTTTCTTAAAAGATGGCAACATTATTGAGCGGGGACCAGCATCGCAGGTTATTTCGGCGCCGCAACAAAATGAAACTAAAGATTTCCTACGCCGAGTGCATGAAGCCGGACGGCTTTAAACGCCTGGATGATCAATTACGCGAGCGTGTAGTGAAGTGCGACCTTGCAACGCAGCACGAACTGCGCGGTGTAATCCATCCTCTAAATACAGTTGTCCATTCCACCGCACAACGTGAGCGAACAAATCACCAAAGAATGTGGAATCACTAGCTAGTAGTGCATTTAAATCCAAGGTACTGCGAATTGTTGATAGCTCAGAGAGTTTTATTTGCCGCGGCGCCAACGAGCCCCATTCCTCACTGGCTATATCTAGCTCTGGATAGGGGCGCTCATTTAGGACTGACTTAAAGATCACATTTAAACAATAGGGAAAACCCCGCTAAGTATGGGTATTTGGCTAGTTGGGTATGTCGCTAGCAGCGAACAAACCTCACATAATGGTCGCTGAGTTTAGCGGTCAGGGCCATTGGGTAGTACCGTAAAGATTCAATTAAATACGCGATTTCAAAGGGCGTTGGTTTCAAGGCATGAAGATAAAGTCACTTTTGCGGTCCCCACTTACTTGGATAGTTCTTGCCGTAATGGCGTTGCTGATTGGCAGCAGCACCGTCACAGGCAGCGGTTCGACCGAGAAAGTAGACACCTGGAAGATCGTTGACGACATCCAGCAGGGACGAGCTAAGTCCGTAACTTTGGTTGATAACGATCAACTTATTAATGTCACTTTGACCGACGGTTCAAAACTTACTGCGAACTACATCGCCGGCCAGGGGACTGACTTAATTGACCTACTTAAGTCCGAAAAAACTAAAGGTAACCTGCCAGATGGCTACAACGTTGTCGTTCCGAAGCAATCATTCATTGTTAGTTTGCTCGCGTCAGTTCTGCCAATTGTTTTGATTCTGGGCTTACTGTTCTATTTCATGGGACAAATGCAAGGCGGCGGCAAGGTCATGCAATTTGGTAAGTCACGCGCCAAGATGATTACGAAAGATATGCCACAAACTACTTTCGCAGATGTTGCAGGTGCCGATGAAGCGGTCCAAGAACTTGAAGAAATCAAAGAGTTTTTGCAAGAGCCAACAAAGTTTCAAGCGCTTGGTGCAAAGATTCCAAAGGGTGTACTTCTATATGGTCCGCCGGGAACAGGTAAAACACTTTTAGCTCGAGCTGTT
>RGDC01000138.1 GCA_009918005.1 Actinomycetota bacterium | reverse complement strand
GAAGAATTCATCGAGACCAAGGTTCGCGAAGAAGACAAGATCCGCGCGCTTCGCGATGCAGGCTACGACATGGACCTTGGTGGCAAAGACATCATCTCGGTTCAGTACCAGAATGCAAACAACTCAGTTCGCGTATCCGATGAATTCATGAAGGCTGTTGAAAACGGCACAGAATTCGGTCTACGCGCCCGCACAAATGGCGAAGTTGTTGAAACCGTTGATGCTCGCGAGCTATTCCGCAAGGTAACTCACGCTGCTTGGGCCTGTGCCGATCCTGGTATCCAGTACGACGACACCATCAACGACTGGCACACCAACCCAGAAACCGGTCGCATCAATGCATCCAACCCATGTTCTGAATACATGTCATTGGATAACTCATCATGCAACCTTGCATCCTTGAACCTTCTAAAGTTCCTAAAGGACGATGACACCTTCGATGCTCCAACATTTGCTAAGGCTGTGGAAACCATCATCACTGCAATGGACATCTCCATCTGCTTTGCAGATTTTCCAACCGAGCCAATTGGTGTAACAACTCGTGCCTACCGTCAGCTTGGAATTGGTTATGCAAACCTTGGCGCATTACTTATGGCAACAGGTCTTGCATACGATTCCGAAGAGGGTCGCGCATTAGCCGGTTCCATCACTTCGCTTATGACCGGAACTGCTTACAAGCGCTCAGCTGAACTTGCTGGCATCGTTGGCCCATACGAAGGCTACGCACGTAACGCTGATGGTCACAAGCGCGTAATGCGCAAGCACCAGGCCGCATCCGAAGCAGCAGTATCTGCAACTTCACTTGATGGCGACATCTGGAAGCTTGCAACTAACGCTTGGATCGAAGGCAACAAGATTGGCGACAAGAACGGCTGGCGTAACGCGCAGGCTTCCGTGCTTGCACCAACTGGAACCATCGGTTTCATGATGGACTGTGACACCACCGGTATCGAGCCTGACTTCTCACTAGTGAAGTTCAAGAAGCTTGTTGGCGGCGGTTCCATGCAGATCGTTAACCAGACAATCCCACGCGCACTTCGCCGTTGGGGTTACGCCGAAGAGACCGTAGAAGCGATCGTTGAATACATCGCCGACAAGGGTCACGTAGTTGACGCACCAGGTCTAAAGACTGAGCACTACTCAATCTTTGACACTGCAATGGGCGAGCGTTCCATCAGCCCAATGGGTCACGTCTACATGATGGCTGCTTGCCAGCCGTTCCTATCGGGCGCGATCTCAAAGACCGTAAACATGCCAGAAGATGCAACCGTTGAAGAAGTAGAAGAAATCTACTTCGAATCATGGAAGCTAGGCATCAAGGCCCTTGCGATCTACCGCGACAACTGCAAGGTTGGCCAGCCACTATCTGATGCAAAGGCAAAGGTTAAAGATGCCCCAGCTGCAGCAGAAGAAGCACTGGCTCACCCAACTCGCAAGCGTCTGCCAAAGACACGTAACAGCCGCACCACTTCCTTCCAGGTTGCAGGCGCTGAAGGTTACCTAACCGCAGGCACCTACGAAGATGGCGAACTAGGCGAAGTATTCCTAAAGCTTGGCAAGCAGGGTTCAACTCTTGCCGGCGTAATGGATGCCTTCTCGGTAGCAATCTCGATTGCATTGCAGTACGGCGTGCCACTGGAAGCATTCGTTTCCAAGTTCGTCAACATGCGATTCGAGCCAGCAGGTATGACAGATGATAAGGACATCCGCATGGCCCAGTCCATGATGGACTACATCTTCCGTCGCCTGGCTTTGGATTACTTGCCATACGAAAAGCGCGAAGCACTAAGCATCTTCACCGCTGAAGAGCGCGCCGCCCAAGTTGCCGGATACGACCAAGCACCTGCTCCAACTGCAGAAATTGCAGCAGCAGTAACTGCAGAACTATCCGCAATGAGCTTTGCTGACACCGAAGCCCCAGCAGCAGCCCCAAAGGCTGATGTGCAGGCAACACGCGCAGCAGTGCCAGCTTCCGAACGTGGCACCGGCGATGCTCACTCAAGTGCTGAACTACTTGAGCAGATCACCGGCAAAACCTCAGATGCACCACTTTGCATGACCTGTGGCATCAAGATGCGCCCAGCAGGTTCCTGCTACGTATGTGAAGGTTGCGGAAGCACAAGCGGCTGCAGCTAATAGCAAATAAGCTACAACACAAAGGCCTCCCGGGAAACCAGGGGGCCTTTGTTATTTGTCTGCCGAGGTTTCGCGGGAAATGTCATCCTGGTATGCGATGCTTTACATGTGGACAATACAACAGAAAAAAGTGAAGAACTTGCAAATCGCCTGACGGCTGAGTTTGGAAATTGGTTTGACAAAAATGTTGTGCAAAACAACATAAAGAATTTAGAAAAGCTCAGGTCTTCTCGAAAGTTAAACATAAATCCTTATCTAGCTCCGTATGTTACTTTTGCTACAACAGGGAGCATGACTGAAACCTCTCTTGCAAGCTCGCTTATAGTTGCACGAACTTTTGTCACGTCTCTAAATACAACGTTTGGTACACAACTGCAAAAGTCATTGCCAGTTTTCTTTAGTTCCGTTTT
>RGDC01000137.1 GCA_009918005.1 Actinomycetota bacterium | reverse complement strand
ATAAACCGAGTCAAAGATTAAAGCGCGGGCGGGTGCATCGGGATCGCCAACTGGTGCCGGAACTTGCTTAACAACTTCATTGAGTAGCTCTTCTACACCTACTCCAGTTTTTGCACTTACTTTAAGAACTGTTTCTGGGTCACAGCCAATAATGTGCGCAATTTCAGCTGCGTACTTTTCGGGCTGGGCTGCCGGTAGATCAATTTTGTTCAGAACGGGAATGATGGTGAGGTTATTTTCAAGTGCCAAGTACAAGTTCGCAAGAGTCTGGGCTTCAATTCCCTGTGCCGCGTCAACCAAAAGAATTGCGCCTTCACAAGCAGCCAAGCTGCGGCTGACTTCATAGGTGAAGTCGACGTGTCCAGGAGTATCGATCAGATTCAATACGTAAGTTTGGTTGTCATCCGCAACGAACGGTAATCGAACTGCCTGGCTCTTGATGGTGATGCCGCGTTCGCGTTCAATATCCATTCGGTCTAAATACTGTGCGCGCATGTGTCGCGGATCTACGATTCCAGTGATTTGGAGCATGCGATCTGCCAAAGTCGATTTGCCGTGGTCGATATGGGCAATAATGCAGAAATTTCGGATAATTTTGGGGTCTGTGGCACCCGGGCTCGGTGGGTTAATTGCCTTCGACATTCGCTCATAATCCCACACTTGGGCACAATTTGAGCATTCGGGTACTTCGCAGGTACTCTAGGGGTTCGAACACCAATAAACGAAGAGGCAAAAAGTGGCCAATATCAAGTCGCAGAAGAAGCGAATTTTGCAGAACGCTGCTGCCCAAGAACGTAATAAGGCAGTACGTAGCGCGCTAAAGACCAAGGTTCGTCGTTTCCGTGAGGCGCTAGCCACCGGTGATGAAGCGGCGACCGCTACTGCGCTTCGCGATGCCAGTCGGGCATTGGATAAGGCAGCTTCAAAGGGTGTTATTCATAAGAACCAGGCTGCAAACCGCAAATCATCGCTAGCTTCAACAGCAGCCAAGAAATAATTAAACTTTTAAAAAACCGCCTTCGGGCGGTTTTTTTATTGATCTAAGTAGAGCACTAATCCTTAGGTGCTCGGATCGCCATAAATTCTTTTTCCATGTGATACAAAGTTTGCGAACTTTCTAAAGATCGGCCACCTGGAATAGCAACGTCATAGACCGTGCCTTTGCTGGACCTATCTGCCAGTGCCAATAGTCGAGCAGCTGCAGCAAGTTGATCAGGATGCCACTTAGCTTTTTGAGCGCGCAAGAACCGTAGTTTCCAAGGTGGCACTCCAACTAACGGAGCCAATTCATTTTCACTCATGTTTGCTGGCGCACTTGCATACTTAATTAACGAACGCAGCCCACTACTGATTGCAGATACTGCTGGTACGGCAGCGCTGGAATCGTTAGTCATCGCCCAGCGAAACTTTTCTAGCAATTCCACAGGCTGGGCATTCCACATTGCATCGCTCAAATCCCAACCCATGACACCAACAACACCTGCGTAATACTGAGACACTTCAACTTCATCAATCACATCAGCCTCGGTATCAGCACATAGCTGAGATACGGCTGCCAATAACTCGCCGAGGCCCGAACCGATCGAAGTTTGCAATGCAGTTATTGCACCCGATGTTGCTTTGCGATTATGTCTGCGGAATTCTGCAATTAGTGCAGCTTCTAGATCTTTGGCACCCAATTCACCACAGGATGCCTCAAGTACTTTGGCTTTTCGTATCGTGTCGAGCAACTTCTTTCCTTTAACGCCACCAGGATGCGTAATCACTAGGCGAACATGCTCAGGCAATTCCGCAATTGCCGTTAGTAAAATCGCGCCCACATCATCGGTCGCACCATCAATACCTTGAACCACAATTACGGTGAGCTCTCCGAACAGCGATGGCGAAAGTGCATTGGCTAGTTCTCCTGCCGCAGTTTCGTTGCCAGCAACAATGTCCTGCTGAACTGCGGATGGATCCGCTTTACGTGCGGATGACATTACGCCTTCAATTACTCGCTGAATCAAAATAGCTTCTTTGCCAACAGCTAGCACCACTTGGGCTTGGTCAGTTGCAGAAGCTTTTGCCATGGATTCAATATGTCACGCACCTCTGACTAATGTCTGGTCGCCACCCGAATCTTTGAATCCTGAACCGAAATTACCAAATCCCCCATGGTGTCCGTTCGAAAAACTTTGCTACCGGTTAATTCATAGAGCGAAATTGTTTCCTGCGCTGGATGTCCATAATCATTGTTCTTTCCTACCGAAATAACGGCGACCTCGGCATTGGCCCAGTTGGCAAAATCACTTGATTGATAACGCGATCCATGATGCGCAATCTTGATCACATCAAAATCCATCGCTGGGATATCTCTTACAATTTTGTCTTGCACTGGAGGCTCAATGTCGCCCGTTAGCAGAATTGAAATTCCGTGCACTTTAACTGCCAGTACCACGCTCGCATTATTTGCATCGCTACCTTGACCCATGATCAATTCACTTGGCCAAATACATGTAAATGAAACCCCATTGATTACAAAGCGTTCGGGGTAAGTCATCACAATTGACTGCTTGTTCACCTTGGCTAGAACTTGAGTTACAAACTTTGTGGTGTTTGGTGGGTCATTTAACGGACTGACTCTTATTTGCCCAACCTCACGATTATGTAGTGCGCCCTCT
>RGDC01000136.1 GCA_009918005.1 Actinomycetota bacterium | reverse complement strand
ACTTGAAGGCAAGTCATCTGATTCAGATAACGAAGATGAGTATGGCTATGAAGACCTAGAAGACTTTGATTACTCGGATGAATTCGGCGATCAAGAAGACTCTGGCGATAACGACGAAGCCATAAAGGAATAATCACAGCTCGGATTTGTGCACAGCGATGCTTCCCTGATTGCTGTTCACCCGTCCACTAAGCAACATCTATCCCACAAACAATATTTGGGGGATAGATGACTGCATTAGCGCAAGATTTTGCGAACTGGGAAAACGCCGTGACTTTAGTTGCGCGCGTTACCACCGAGGCTGAACAATTCGAGTTACCAAGCGGTGACACGCTCATGAAGTTTCGAGTTGTTGTGCCACGTCATAAGCCGGTCACCAAAGCAACTGTGGACACGATCGATTGCGTGGCCTTTAAGCCGGCGGTTCAACGAAAGTCTGCCAACTTAGAAATCGGTGACATCGTTGAAATCACAGGCGAATTACGTCGCAGGTTTTGGAAAACTGGGGCCGGAGTTGCTTCCCGAATGGAAGTTGAAGTCTCGAAGATTGTCTCAATTAAGCATTAATTAGGACACTCGTTTTCAGCGGACCTATCTAGCGTGACATTCTTTAGGGGTGTCGAGTTTCAAATCCGCAAGCCTAATCCTGGCCAAGGCTTATGACACGGCGCTGCTGGATTTAGATGGTGTCGTTTACATTGGTGACGATGCAGTACCTGGAGTGATTGGCGCGCTAAATCAAGCTCATGATGAATTTGGCATGACACTTACTTGCGTTACCAACAATGCTTCGCGCTCATCACAACGAGTTGCTCAGCATCTACAAGAACTCGGCTTGAAGGTAACGGCAGTAGATGTTGTGACATCGGCGCAAGCCGGAGCTGCTGAACTGGCAAAACTTATCCCGCAAGGCTCAAATGTTTTTGTTTTAGGTAGTAAAGATTTAGCCCGTGAAGTTGAACTAGTTGGATTAACTCCAAGTCACGATGAGTCAATAACTTACAATGCGTTGATTCAGGGGTACTGGCCAGACATGCCTTGGCGCATGCTTGGGTTTGCCGCCAGTGTTTTGCAAACTGGCGTGCCTTGGGTTGCGACAAACATGGATATGACAATTCCAACCCCAACTGGAGTTGGTCCAGGTAACGGCACGATGGTTACTGCACTTGGTAATACGGTTAACCGAACGCCAACTCTGGTTGCCGGAAAACCCCAAGTTCCGCTGATGCAGCAATCTATCGATCGAACGAATGCTAAGCGACCACTAGTTATAGGTGACCGGTTAGATACTGATATTCACGGCGCTAACAACGTTGGAATTGACTCCTTATTAGTACTGTCAGGAGTCACCACGATTGAAGAGATTCTGCAAGCACCCATCGAACTTCGCCCAACATATTTAGCTTGGGATGCCAGTGCAGTATTAATAGCACAAAACGGAACTGAAACCATGGACCAGGTGACGACCTGCGGGGGCTGGAAAGTTGCCAGCGGTGACCTGCTCGGACAAGGCGATGGACTAGATGCAGTGGCCGCAATCGCGGTGGCGCATTGGAATTCTGACATATCTCTTGATTCAGCCTTGCAAGCCCTTTCAGGCATTGGTCTCAAGGTGCGCTGACCCTATATTTCGGGTTAGCGTAGGGGTGTGATTGATATTCGTGCGGCGATGAGCATGGCCCAAGAAATGCTTGAAGATTCTGTAAACCAGATCAAAACCAACGTGGAAGAAAACTCCAAGGAGGGCATTGACACCCGTTTGGTAGTTGAGGCAATCACTGCGGTTGGCACGCTTGCTGGCGGAATCATCATGGAGTTCGCATCCAAGTTGCCCAAGCCTGAATTTAAAGGCCCTGGCGAAGGTGGCGCTCGCGAAACCGTTATCGCGGAGGTCGACAAAATCATTGGTCGCATGGGACTAGTTCAAGAAGATGAATTGGCTGCCCTTCGTAAGCGCGTTGTGGATCTGGAAGAAGCCTTGAAAAAGGCGGAAAAGCCAGCGCCAAAATCCAAAGCGTAACTAAAGCGCCGACATCAGTTCGGTGACCGCTAACCCATAGGCTAGAGCCATGGAAAACTCCGAAGTCAACGATTACCTCGACACTCTCGACGAAACTATTGACGTTGACGACGAGACTTCTGACTCATTACTTGGTCAAGAATCAGGATTGTTCACCGAAGAAGTAGTAATTCCACAAGCGCCTGTTGTTTCCATGGACACTTTGCCAATTACAGGTGAGGCTCGCGTCGATGATGCGCTAGGTCGCCTTGCTGACTTACAAGGCTTGCCAGTTCACGAACATGTTGATGTTTTTGAAGACGTGCAGCGCCGCTTGCATGAAACTTTGGCTGACCTAGCCGGTCAGTAATTTCCAGCCAGTGACTCGCCGCCGCCTCGACGTTGAACTTGTTAGACGTCACCTTGCGCGAAGCCGCGAACAAGCTCAAGATTTAATTGCCGAAGGCTTAGTAATCGTCGGTGGCATGGTTGCGACCAAAGCGGCAACTCAAGTTGATGAATCAGCTGCGATCAAAGTAAACCTCGATGCCGATGATGATTACGTATCTCGCGGAGCGCATAAATTAATTGGCGCATTAGATGCTTTTGACATTGATGTGACGGGACTTGTAGCCCTGGATGCTGGCGCATCAACCGGTGGCTTTAGCGATGTGATGTTGCGCCGAGGAATTTCACATAT
>RGDC01000135.1 GCA_009918005.1 Actinomycetota bacterium | reverse complement strand
CAGATTGCATGGGCTATTTGCGTCTTTGATGTCTTAGAAACCGTTGTCTGCGAGGCGGGTTCTCTGGTCAAAATCGTCACTTCATTGTCATCTGTTCCAAAAGCAAGATTCGGTCCAACTTCATTGATAACTAACAGATCGCAACCTTTGCGTTGCAATTTCGCCACCCCGTGCTCAAGTACTGAACCATGAGTATCACCAGTTTCGGCAGCAAAGCCAACGATTAGTTGATCAGGGTGCGAAGTATTTCGTCGGGTTACTAAGGCGGACAAAATATCGGTGGTGCGGACTAACTCAATTGTTGGTGATGAGCCATCTTCGGACTTCTTCATCTTGGCTTTTTCCGTTGATTTTGGCTTATAGTCCGCAATCGCTGCTGCCATAACAATTACATCCGCAGTCATGGCAGCTTTGAATACCGCTTCATGCATGTCATCACCAGTAACTACATTTTCAATTTGCACACCAGCGGGCATTGAAACTGACACATTGGCACAAATCAAAGTAACTTTTGCGCCTCGGTCGCGTGCAGATACAGCTAATGCCACGCCTTGCTTGCCACTTGAACTATTTCCCAAGAAGCGAACTGGATCCAAAAACTCACGGGTTCCACCAGCGGTGATCACTACGTCTTGACCAAGTAAATCTTGTTTGCTAAAAACACCCATGGCAACGGAAACTATTTCATCGGCTTCTGGCAATCGTCCTGGTCCGCTGTCTTCCCCAGTTAGGCGACCTTCGGCTGGATCAATAACAATGCAACCGCGGGAACGTAGCGTTGCAACATTTTCTTGGGTTGCTGCATTTAGCCACATTTCAGTGTGCATTGCAGGAGCAAAAACAATTGGGCAAGTTGCCGTCAATAAAACATTTGTCAGTAAGTCGTTGGCAGCGCCATTGGCGGCGCGGGAAAGTAGATCTGCAGTTGCTGGCGCGACGATTACTAAATCTGCAGCCTGTCCGATACGAACGTGTGGCACATCAGCAACGTCATCCCACACTTCTGAAATAAGCGGGTTACCAGAAAGTGCTTCCCAAGTTGCGGAGCCAACGAAATTTAAGGCAGCCGGAGTTGGAACTACTTGAACGTTATGACCAGCTTCAGTTAACAGCCGAAGTATGGATGCAACTTTGTAGGCAGCAATGCCGCCACTAACACCCAGAACTATGTTGAGTGATTTTGATCGTGCAGCGGAAGTCACGGAAAGTTCCGATAACTAGGGTCGGATAAACCGACTTAAGCAGCAGTTTCCGGCTCGATGGTCAACTTGCCTTCATTGATTTCGCGAAGCGCAATCGACAATGGCTTTTCTTGATTACCTGATTCAACTAGTGGACCAACGTATTCAAGTAGACCTTCACCAAGTTGTGAGTAGTAAGCATTGATCTGACGCGCACGCTTGGCTGCGTAAATTACTAATGCATATTTGGAGTCCGCGACGGCCAAAAGTTCGTCGATTGGTGGGTTGGTGATGCCCTCTGGAGCAGCTGCAGTCACGTTGGACTCCTTGAAATCAGTGATTTGGGAAAACTATTACTGGAGATATTGTACCAACTCGCGGGCTGCCCGCGAAACGTCGTCATTTACGATCACATGATCAAAGAAACCCGATGATTCCAACTCTTTTAAGGCAGCATCGAGGCGTTCTTGAATCTGGGTAGCAGACTCAGTCCCCCGGCCGGCAAGCCGTGCCTCCAGGTCCGCCCAGGCTGGTGGTTCAAGAAATACGAGTACTGCTTTAGGCATCGAATCTCTGACTTGACGAGCACCTTGGACTTCAATCTCAAGAAGTACTGGGATGCCTTGAGCTAATTTTTCTTCAGCTGACGCCCGAGGTGTGCCATAACGATTCCCAGCAAACTCTGCCCATTCCAAAAGTTCGTCGTTTGCAACCATGCGGTCAAATTCCTCATGACTTACATAAAAGTAGTTTTCGCCGTGTACCTCACCAGGACGTGGGGCGCGAGTTGTAGCAGAAACTGATAACCAAGTCGTTGGCAGCTCTTTTAGGGCTTCGCGGATAACCGAAGATTTGCCGACGCCACTTGGACCAGAAAGCACTACTAGATGCGCGCTCATAATGCTCGACCATTCAAAGCAGACTTAAGTTTCTGCGCTTGGGTTGTTCCCAAACCTTTCATGCGGCGCGATAATGCAATGTCACAAGTTTCCATTAATGCGGATGCTTTGATTTTTCCTATCCCTGGCAGTGATTCCAGGATTGTGATTACGCGCATTCCAGAAACTATGTCATCGCTGTCTGCGACAGAAAGTACCTCATTGAATGAAACTTTAGATTCTTTTAACTGGCGACGAAGCGCTGCGCGCTTAGTTCGAACTTCAACAGCCTTAGCAGAGGCTGCTATTCGCTGCTCATTAGTTAAGACTGGGACGGCCACTTCGCTATGTTACTAGCAATAGTGGCGGCGGCTTCAGCGATATTCGCAGCTGCTGTGATTGGGCGACCAATAACCAATAAGTTGGCGCCATCAGCCAAAGCTTGCTCTGGTGTGGCAATCCGTTTTTGGTCACCAGCATCAGTTCCAGCTGGGCGAACACCTGGGGTTATCAAGACGGTGTCTGGTCCAACTTCGGCGCGAACCGCTGCGACTTCTTGCGGTGAGCAAACAATTGCTCGGGCACCGGCAGCAACTGATTGTGCTGCCAAGCGCCTAACTATGTCTTGCGCAGTTCCATTCCAACCCATTGCAGCCAGTTGATCTTGGGAAAGTGAAGTCAGGATGGTTACGGCGGTTACATAAGTATCAGGAAGTGCTTCGACTGCTGCTT
>RGDC01000134.1 GCA_009918005.1 Actinomycetota bacterium | reverse complement strand
GCACATTGCTAACTCGCATGATGGCTCAAGCCATGGGTCGTCCATTAACAAACACTTTGTTTGGCGCATTCACGGCAAAGGCTTCAACTTCGACAGCATCTGCTGAAGACCGCCCAGTTAAGTCAGCATCACCAGAAGATGTTGCCATCATGCTTGCATACGCTCGCAAGGTAATCATCGTTCCGGGTTATGGCCTAGCAGTTGCGCAAGCGCAAAATACAATCCGCGAACTTGTTGAACTTCTTGTGGCCAAGGGCATCGAAGTTGATTACGCAATTCACCCGGTAGCTGGCCGCATGCCAGGACACATGAACGTGCTTCTTGCTGAAGCGAATGTGCCTTACGACCAGCTAAAGGAAATGGATGAAATTAATCCAGAGTTCCCAGCTACTGACGTTGCTCTAGTTGTTGGCGCGAACGATGTGGTTAATCCGGCAGCTCGCGATGACAAGACGGCACCGATCTATGGCATGCCAATCCTGAACGTCGATCAAGCCCAACAGGTTGTTTTCCTGAAGCGCTCAATGCGGCCAGGATTTGCTGGTATCGAAAACGAAGTTCTCTTCGATCCAAAAACTTCGCTGCTATTTGGCGACGCAAAGGAATCTTTGACCAAGGTAGTTGGCTCGCTGAAAACCCTTTAATAAACTAATGAAAGAGCCTGGCCGAATAGGTCAGGTTTTTAGTTTATGGCGGTATCGGTGGGAACCGCGGATTTTCACTCCGATTGCAGTGATTCTCACGAATCACGCAATCCGCTCCCAAATCCCGGTAATACAAAATAAAAAATCCTTTGACCTGAAGGTCAAGGGATTTTTCATGGCGGTATCGGTGGGATTTGAACCCACGGTGCGCTTGCACGCACACAACTTTTCGAGAGTTGCACCTTCGGCCGCTCGGACACGATACCGAGATCAAGATTACTAGTTATTTAATGCCAACCGAAATCGTTCAGTTATCGATGGTTCTTAAAAAACTCACTCAAGATTGCACTGCACTCATCCGCTAAAACTCCTGAAACAACCTCAGGTCGATGTGGCAATCTTCGATCGCGCACTACATCCCAGAGTGATCCAACCGCGCCAGCCTTTTCATCGAAGGCTCCAAAAACGATTCGACTAATTCGTGATTGAACTGCTGCGCCAGCACACATCGTGCAAGGCTCAAGAGTTACCACCAAAGTGTGGTCATCTAGGCGCCATGAATTACTTGCAATTGCAGCTTCGCGCATAGCGACAATCTCTGCATGACTCATCGGATCGTTATCAATTTCTCGAGTGTTGAAACCTTGACCAACAACTTCTCCCTGAGAATTAAGCACGATTGCCCCAACTGGGACGTCACCTTGCTGCGAAGCTTTTGCAGCAAGATCTAAAGCCGACCTCATCGCTTCATTGAATTCAAGGTTAAACACATATTCATTGTTTCACTTTTGCTCTCGATTTTTCACAACGCCAAAACTTTGTTATTCTTCAAACAGGTCAAGAGTGATAGCGATAAGTCCCGGCTAGCTATCCGACAACCCTTGCAGACCGCGATGGGGTGCCTCCGGATGAGGACCTGGCCACGTAAGTGGCAAGCGCGGGTCCATAACAGGGCCCAACATGGGTGAACAACCGTTGACCCATGCCACCCGAAGTATCAAGGAGACAAGTGTGAATAACGCATCAACACGTCGATTTGGCATTGCCCTAGTTGCAGCATCAGCGCTGCTTTTAACTGCATGCTCATCGTCAAACGAAACAGCCGCATCCTCAGCACCAACTGCAGCCGAAACCGCTGCAACGGCATGTGCACCAGAGAGCTTGCAGACACTAACAACAGGCAAGCTTGCAATCGCAACTGGCGAACCTGCTTACTACCCATGGGTTATCGATGACAAGCCTGAATCAGGCGAAGGCTTTGAATCAGCAGTTGCTTATGCAGTTGCAGCCCAACTTGGTTTTGCGAAAGAAGACGTATCTTGGGTCCGTACCACATTTGATGGTGCAATCACCCCAGGTGCAAAGGATTTTGACTTCAACTTGCAGCAGTTCTCAATCACTGAAGAGCGTAAAGCAGCTGTTGATTTCTCCAGCCCTTACTACTCAGCACCACAGGCAATCGTTTCCTACACAGGCAGCCCAATCGAAGGTAAGACAACCATCGAAGAACTTAAGGGTGCAAAGCTAGGTGCGGGAGTTGGAACAACATCACTAGATGCAATCAAAACTGTATTCGGTTCCGAACCACAGGCATTCAATGACAACGCTGCTGCCGTAGCTGCGCTTAAGAATGGTCAGATCGACGGTATCGTCGTTGACCTTCCAACAGCCTTCTACCTATCCGGTGTTGAAGTTGATGGAGGCATCATTGTTGGTCAGCTTCCATCAACTGGCGATGGCGACAACTTCGGTCTATTGCTAGCCAAGGACAGTCCAATTACATCCTGTGTTTCACAGGCTGTAGATGCAATCCGCACCAGTGGTGAACTAGATCAAATCACTGCAAAGTGGCTTTCGACAGAGGCTGGAGCACCAGTACTTAAATAGTGCTGGTTTAGTTAAGTCATGAACAACGACAGCCCGATCCGAGACAACTCGGGTCGGGCTTTGTCGTGGGCGCCGAGCCAACGTGAACTTGAGCGTCAGGCATCTCGCAAAGCGATAGGTCGCAAGAAAGCCCTGATCGCGACACTTTCTTCGGTAGTAGTTATCGGATCATTAATCCGACTAATAGTTTCCTCGCCTGGTTGGCAATCGGTAAAAGACACTTTCTTTGATTGGTCATATGGTGGGGAAGTCCTTGGCGCAGTGGCTAAAGGCTTGGTTGTGAACATT
>RGDC01000133.1 GCA_009918005.1 Actinomycetota bacterium | reverse complement strand
GTCCGACCAGTGCGAGGAGTTTTGGTTGCGGCGCTCTGTGCCTATCGTAGGGGCTACGACACTTTGATCGTTCCGCACTCGCAAGTTAATGAAGCTCAACTAGTTCCGGGGCTAAAGGTAATTGGCGTAAAGCGCTTGTCAGATGCGGTTGCGTACTTGCGCGGTGAAGAAATTGCTGACTATGCAGTGGCACCCAGTGAGTGCATCGATGAACCAATCCCAGACTTAAGTGAAGTCCGTGGCCAAGCCAATGCCCGTCACGCCTTAGAGATCGCAGCTGCCGGTGGGCACCACCTGGCATTTCTTGGCTCGCCGGGAGTCGGAAAAACTATGTTGGCCCAGAGATTGCCAGGGCTACTTCCTAAATTGACTGACGACCAAGCCGTTGAAGTTACTGCCATCTATTCAGCTGCTGGGCACCACACGACGACAAAAGCTGCCTTGATTGGCGGTGGCAGTAATGCAGTACGCGTTGGCATGGTAACTATGGCAAACCATGGCGTGCTTTGCCTGGATGAGGCAGCTGAGTTTGAGCGATCAGTTTTGGATGCCTTACGCCAACCACTTGAATCTGGCGTCGTCACAATTGCTAGATCTGGTTTTCAAACTGTGTTACCTGCAAGATTTCAACTAGTTCTGGCATCTAATCCGTGTCCATGTGGGAAATTCATTGGTACTGGCGCGCAATGTAGTTGTTCATCGCAAGTACGTCGTCGATATTTCTCACGATTATCGGGCCCGCTACTGGATCGAATAGACCTGCGAGTGACGCTGGAACGGCCAAGTTTGGCTGAACTTGATCCTGGCTCGGGCGAACTCGAAGGTACCCAAATAGTTGCCGATCGAGTCGCCCTGGCAAGAGAGCGCGCAGCCCAGAGATATCGCTTGGAACCCTGGAAGATCAATTCCCAAGTCCCAGGACCCATCCTGCGGAGAAGATATCCAGTTACGGATAGCGCTCGGGAGTTGCTGGCAAGTGACTCACTTGAAATTTCAGCCCGGGGCGCAGATCGAATACTTCGAGTGGCTTGGACTATTGCAGATTTACGTGGCCACGACATTCCTACTGAAACTGATGTGGCTGCAGCACTCAGATACCGAGATGGAAATGGTTCATGGCAAGCCAATTAACCGATCGACAAGCCCGCTTGATTATTTCCATTGCTGGTGAACCCGGAGACGACCGCGTAGGTCAAGCAGTCGCAGAATTTGGCGCTGCCGAATCAGTAAAGCGATGGGAAAGTGGGATTGGCGCTGAAGCAATGTGCAAGTCAATTGATCGAGTAATGAATTCTGCGTTAATTGAACAGGCCGTGAAATCGCTTAACTCAGTTCGAGGCAGATTCATTACACCTGCTGATGACGAGTGGCCCGAATCGTTAGATGACTTAGACACTTCTGCACCGATTGGCCTTTGGTGTGCAGGTAATGGATCACTTTCGGAAATAACTCAGCGAAGTTTGGCAGTGGTAGGTGCACGGTCGGCAACTTCTTACGGAGAGCGCATTGCACACGAGCTTGGTGTGCAAGCTACAAAAGAAGATGTAGGACTTATTTCCGGGGCAGCTTACGGAATAGATGCCGCAGCGCATCGTGGAACTCTTGCCGGCCGAGGCAAAACTGTTGCAGTTCTGGCGTGTGGTGCAGATGTCGCTTACCCCGTTGCACATCGAGGGCTACTTTCTAATATCACTGATTCTGGTGTAGTCGTAAGTGAAGCTCCACCCGGATCAAAGCCGCACAAACATAGATTCCTAATTCGAAATCGATTGATTGCAGCGCTGTCACAAACCACAGTTGTAGTTGAGGCTGCGCTCCGGTCTGGCTCACTCTCTACTGCAAACTGGGCACATGTTTTGAATCGACAAATCTGGGGGATACCAGGGCCGATCACTAGTGCTACGTCGGCGGGGGTGCACGCAGCGATCCGCGACAACATGATGACGATCGCAACTAGCGTCGATCATATATTTAAAGACTTTAAACCCCCAACACTTCCGATCCAACTGGGCTTACTAGACGGCGCAATAGTTGGCTTACTGTCTGAAACCCCTCGTTCGACCCATGAGTTAGCGATGCACTTTGGCTCAGAAGTTGATTTTCATGATTTACAAGCTGCGCTATCCATTTTGGAAGTTCGTAAAGTTATCACGCTCTCAAATCAAGGTTGGAAACTGATTTAGCCTCAGCTAGTTGCTCGAGATGGGGGCGATGTCCTTGCTATTTTGGGCCAGGCTTGCAACGGTGGAGTTATGCAAAATACCGAGTTGGAAGAAATCAGTGCGAACTTTGGTTCTGCCAGCGCTCGATTCATCCAACACGTTGAACTTGAGTTAGGGCGCAGTCTTAATACGTCAAAGGCATATCGAAAAGATCTCGACAATTTATTCTTGTTTGTTCAGTCCCGAGGTTGTCAGGAATTGCTAGATATCGGCATCGTGGAGTTGCGCGGCTGGCTGGCAAGTCAACGTGCAGCGGGGCTCTCATCAGCAACGATCGCCCGCCGTGCTACTTCAATTCGAATGTTCTTTGCCTGGGCGACCCACACCAAATTGATCACCGCAGATCCGGCTAGTGCATTGGTGATTCCGAAAGTAAGTAAAAAGTTGCCACACATCTTGCAGCAGAATCAGGCCGAGAATGTGATGGAACGCGCAGCCTTGCGAGCTGATGACAATTCCCCAACCCACATTCGAGACCAAGCCATGTTAGAACTGTTGTACGCAACTGGAATTCGCGTTGGGGAACTCGTTGGTCTTGACATTCATGACCTTGATCCATCAAGAAGAACTATTCGAGTTTTAGGTAAAGGTTCAAAAGAACGCGTGGTTCCGTATGG
>RGDC01000132.1 GCA_009918005.1 Actinomycetota bacterium | reverse complement strand
CAGATCGCTAAGAAATCAAGTAAGGCTGCTCTCTCACTTATTTTAGTTTTCTTTGCCTTCCTTGGCTTCAATGCGATGCCAACAGATAGCGAACTTCCAGTTGTAAGTACGCAAGAAAGTATTGCTTCAACTGAGGTGACCAGTGAAACTCCAGCGCCTACTACTAAAGCTTCAGCGGCTCCGGTAATTACCCCCTCTGCAATTGCGAAAGCCCAAGCCGCTCTTGAAAACGCCAAGGCAACTACCTTTAACTTTGCCGGTCTTGATAAGGCTGGAATCCCAACTGGATTTACCGTAACTGATTCAACTGGAGCTCTGGGTTCGCTCTACTCATCGAGCCGCGAACCAATCCTCTCTGAATCTGAGCTAACCATCAGCAACATTGTTAAGACCAATACCGGGGCTGCCAACATCTTCCTCTCCCAGAGCCTTGTCTCTGGCGTAGAGGGCTTTACCTATGGCGCTACTGTCTCGGCAGGTATGAATGGGCTATGGGTTCCGCTCAATACCACCCTTAGAAGCTCATCTATCGAGCGCACTTTGGATGGCAATTACCTCGTCACAGCTGTTTTAGCGGTAGAATCGCGGGTTGATTCACCGATTCAGATCGCAGCAACCGCTTTCGGACGCGATCTCACAGTAGAGCCAAAGCAGGTCATCACCCGCTTGGTGCTCAACCCAGGAAAAACCCAGATTTTATCTCAAGCTCCTCGCCGCGTCCGGATACACGGTGGGGAATGTGGTGCAGTAGCACGTGCATTGCATCACGAGGCGCAGAAAGGTGCCCTTACTCAGAATGAGCAATCACTCATATCTGATGAGAAGGCATTTCTGAGCCAAGCCGGTCTGAAGAAAGCCTTCGGATCGACTCTTAACGAAAGGAAACAAATGTCTACAAAGACATCAATCAAGCGCATTGCGCTTGTTGCTGTGTCAGCGTTGGGCTTTGGTCTGTTGTCAGTAGTGCCTGCAAAGGCAGCTGGTTCGGCAACCGTAGGATCAATCTACGTGTCTAAGTACTCCATTGCATCAGGTTATTCAGCAACTTTCCCAGGAACCAGCGCTGCCGTTTCTGCTGATGGAACTGCTGTAACTCTTGTTGGTGGAACCTACACAAGCTCCAACGCTCTAGGTATTTATAGCGAGGGAACAAATGCCGCAGGTCCAACTCTTGATTTTATTGGAACCCTGTCTGCTGTGCCTAGTGCAACAGCTGGAACTCTCACTGCAGGAGCGCGCGCTGCATTGGCGGCTGCCAGCACAGGTCTGGCGGCTGAACTTGCAATCGGTACCCCTGCCTCTACCTACACCGCCTACAAGGTAATCAATGCTAATGGCATTAATGCAATGACAGTGTCTGCAGGTGCTGCTGCTGCATTGTTGGTGAAGTTATCAACTGCAGAAGGAACTTCCACCGACGCTAAGGTCCGAGCTGTAATTAATGGAGCTGGGCAAGTTGGAATCTCAAATGCATTACTTGCTGCAAGCACAACGGCGCTAGTGCCATTTACTGCTCCAAGTCAAGCTGGTACATATCCGATGACAGTTCAGTATTCCAGTGACGCATCTTTCGATGGCGCCGTCGCAAAACAACTAGACATCGCCTTTACCTTGACTGTTACTGCGCTGGCGGGTTATAGCAACTCGCTCTCAACTGCATATGCAGCAGATGGTGATCTAGCTGCTGTAGGAACTGCTACCACTGATGGATATCCACCTGTAGCAGGTCCAGCAACAGCTGCTGTTGCAACACCAAACCTACCTGTCGGTATGGTCAGCATTGCGCTTAAGAATACTTCTGGAACTGCCACTGGCAACGCTCTAACCAATGTCCTAACTGCGTCAGTATCTGGCCCTGGCTATATCGTCTGGGCTGCAACTGGAACAGATGCTTGGTCGGCAACCGGATGTTCTGGCACTAAGGCTCGTTCTGCTGACCTTACTGCCACATCAGCTGCTAACTCCTTCTTTATCTGCGGAGATGGCACCACTGGTACGGGTACTATCACCATTCGAGTAACTGATGTTGCTGGAACTGTTCAAACTCTTGCAACCAAGACTGTTACTTTCTATGGTCCTGTTACAAAACTTACAGCAACAACGATCTATACGATTGGTAAAGCAGGTGGCGGAACTGTAGGTGTTAATACTGCAGCCCGTACTGCTTCAACAATCATCCCTGCAGTCATTATCAAGGCAACTGATGTCAACGGAAATCCTGTTGGTGGTTTGACCATTGGACTTGTCTCCTCTGACACCACACAAGCTAACTCCAGCTCATCAGCTGCATGTAATGCTGATACACCAAATGATGCTGCAGATACAAATGCATACTCATCAGGTGGAATTGGTTTTTATAACTGCCAGATTGTCACCCCTGTCTCAGCTACATCAGGAAAGTCGGGAACATTAACCTGGCGAGTACTAGATCCAGCTGGCGATGGAACGACATATCTGACAGCAGTTACAAACTTCTCCATTGGTGGAGCCCTCATTACATCGACAGCAACTCTAGATAAGACAACCTATGCACCGGGCGAGGCAATGAAAATTACCATCACCGGTAAGGATGCTTCTGGAAATGCACCATGGGATGGCCAAGCCGCTCTCGCCGCCACCTTGACTTCAAACAAGGCAGTGGGGGGAGCTTTACCAGGAACTTCTCGATTGATGACAAACGGCGTTGCCACAAGCAGCTCTACGTCACCGGCATATGCACCTGTTTCATCTGGTGACTTCAAAATCACTGGATACGATGCATATCTCAATGCAATTTCATTGACTGCCAAAGTGGTTGACGCAGCTGCCGATGCCAAAATCGACGCCGCTACTGCTGCCTCTGAAGCCGCATCTGATGCTGCTGCTGAAGCTATCGATGCAGCAAATGCTGCTACCGATGCTGCAAACCTTGCTGCTGAAGCTGCAGATGCTGCAACAGTC
>RGDC01000131.1 GCA_009918005.1 Actinomycetota bacterium | reverse complement strand
TCAGCAGCAGCTTCCACGACCTGACGACCAAGCTGTTCTACGACGCGCTGGGAAAGTTCCCGTTTGATTCCCGTTGCTGAGAGAGCGCCAACACAGCGTCCGCTGTGATCAAAAAATGCGGCCCCTATGCAGAAGATACCTTCACAATCTTCTTCATCATCTATTGCAAATCCAGTCGCGCGGATGCGACGTATGTCATTCATTAACTGCGAGAGTTCGGTGCGAGTATTTTTGGTTCTTTTTGGCAATCCGGTTTGCTCAATTACTTGAGATATTTCTCCATCTGTCATTTGCGCCAACATTGCTTTACCAGCAGCGGACACATGAGGTAGCTCGCGAGCTCCGAGTAATGTCAAAAAGCGAATGTTTCCTGGGGCATCAACACGAGAGACGAAGACTGGATGTCCGGAATCATTAATTGAAACGCGAATTGTTAGTCCAGTAAGTCGTGAAAGTCGATGCATGATTGGCTGAGCAACTTCACCAACGGGTAAATGTCCCCCCGCCAGATCACCTAGTCTGACAAGTGAGATGCCTGGTAAATAGCGTGGACCCGGTTTAGTTTGTCGAACATATCCTGCTTCCATAAGAGTTTGCAGAAGAGCAAAGACTGTGCTTTTAGAAACGCCAAGTTCTTTTGTTAAATCACTTAAGGTCAAACCACTTTGTGGAGCTGCTGCAATCAAGTCAACTAATCTCAAGGCTCGTGCAACGCTGCCAACTTTGTAACGTTCTTTGGTGACCATCTACTAACTCACTTCCATCACGCTTGACAGGAGAACTATGAAGGGAGAGGGTAGTAATACAAAACTCCGTTCGGCAAGACCTAATTACACAATCCGGAAGGTTTTCATGCGAAGTAGCGAATGGTTCAATGGCAATGACGAAACTGCCGTATCGCACCGAGTAGTTATGCGATCTGTTGGTCTTGAAGTTCCCGCAGATAATAAAAAGCCAATTATTGGTATCGCGGATTCTTCTAGTGACTTGAATCCGTGCAACTTACCTCTGCGTGCACTAGTTGAAGATGTGAAGGCTGGAATTCTGGAAGCGGGCGGACTTCCAGTTGCATTTCCAGTTATTTCACTTGGTGAAGATTTGATGAAAGCAAGTTCGATGCTTTACCGCAATTTGTTGTCTATCGAAATAGAAGAGAACTTGCGTTCATATCCAATAGATGGGGTGGTTCTTCTTGCTAACTGTGACAAGAGCGTGCCTGGCGCTTTGATGGGCGCATTTAGCGCAAATCTGCCAACGATTATGGTGACAGCGGGCGCTAGACCTGCACCTTTTTATAAAGGTAAAAAAATTGGGACGGGAACGGACCTTTGGCGCGCGCTTGATGATTGGCGAGCTGGTCGAATGTCAGATGAGCAGTGGCGTGAATTCGAAGAGTGCTTAAGTTGCGGCCTTGGTTCCTGTAACACGATGGGTACTGCAAGTTCGGTGGCGTTGATGACAGAAATGCTTGGATTTATGTTGCCTGGAAGTGGAACTATCCCAGCAAACACCGAAGAGCGACGCGCAGCAGCTCGAGCATCTGGGAAAAGAATTGTTGAAATGGTCCATGAAGACCTCACTCCATCAAAAATTGCTACACCAGCCTCATTTAGAAATGTAATTCGACTACTACACGCAGTTGGTGGATCAACAAACGCGCTTGTTCATATTTTTGCCTGTTCAGGGAGAATTGGCGGCGAAATAACTGTTAATGACATTAATACACTTGGCCAAAGAATCCCTGTTCTTGCAGATGTTGAACCATCAGGCAAATTTCTAATTCAAGATTTTCATCAAGCTGGTGGTTTACCTCAGCTACTGAAAAGAATTGAAAAGCACATGGAGTTGGATGCCATTTGCGCGACAGGAAAAAAGTGGAGCGAAGAGATTGCGCAGGAGGTTATTCCAAATAGCGCGATACGTGATATTGGTAATCCATTACGTGAAAATGGCGCATTCGTTTTACTCAAAGGGAACATTGCGCCAAATGGAACACTTCTTAAAGTGTCGGCTGCATCACCAGAACTTTTTAACCATTCTGGTCCTGCATTTATTTTCGAAGGCTACGAAGAGATGCGTCTCAAACTCGAGGATCCTGATCTGCCAGTAACAAAAGATTCAGTTCTTATTCTTCGAGGATGTGGCGCAGTTGGTGTTCCTGGCATGCCAGAGTGGGGAATGATTCCAATTCCGAAAAAACTTGCCATGGCAGGTGTGAAAGACATGATTCGAATCACCGATTCACGGATGTCAGGAACATCTTTTGGTGTATGCCTTCTTCATGTTTCCCCGGAAGCTGCGGTTGGCGGTCCACTTGCGCTCATTGAGAACGGAGACATCATTGAGCTTAATGTCGCAGAACGTTCCGTAAATGTGCGGTTAAGTGATGCGGAATTATGTGAGCGAAAGGCTAAGTGGAAGGGTTTTCATTCCGAACATCTCAGAGGTTGGCCGTTGCTTTATCAACAGCATGTGCTCCAACCAGATCAAGGGTGTGATTTAGACTTTCTCACCGCCCCCACTGCAGCACATCGACGATTTATTCCACCAGTTGTTGGACGCTCTTAATTGAGCCTAATTGGAGGAGGAGATTCGGCCTGGCAAAATCTTCTGTGTACAGAGCAAAGTAGAGAAATTAACATAAGCACCCTGTGTGAGCTCCATGCTTACCTACGAAAAAATGTTAGGGAGTCAAAGATTTAAATGACGAAACCACTGCATGGCGTCTTCACAGTACTTTCAACTCCATTTAACTCAGATGATTCAATCGACCACGATGTTCTTAAAAAAGAAATCGATTGGCTGATAGATACCAAGGTTGATGGATTTGTACTCGCCATGGTCTCTGAAGTACTTCGCCTCGCAGCACACGAACGTCGAGAGCTTGCGCAGAGCGTCATTGCATCTGCAAATGGTCGGGTACCACTTGTTACCAGCGTCGGTGCTGAAAGCACAAAGATTGCAATCCA
>RGDC01000014.1 GCA_009918005.1 Actinomycetota bacterium | reverse complement strand
AGCGACAAACTTTTAGCTCGGGTTGACTTAGTAGCAAGATCGACAGCTGCGTATCGAGCTTGGTAGCCAGATGCTGAAGCTGCGCCGATTAAGAAAGTCCCCAACAACATAATCGGCAGTAGGCGTGAGGTGCCACCTGCAATCGCAAATAACGCGCCAATTGCGCCAATTAAATATCCGGATCCAAGGGCAAGTCGACGCCCACCTCGTCTCGTTAAATTAGCCAGCGGTAACGCCATAGCTGCAGCTCCAAGCACGCCAAACGTTTGAGCTAAGCCGGCAAGTGCCTCAGACTGCGTGATACTGGCTACGAGTAATGATCCAGCCGCGACCGTACTTGAATAACCAAGGCCCGAGAGTGTTTGCGCACTTGCCAATGTCTGTAATGTTCGCTTTTGCAGTGGATGCTCTAAGTCAACATTTGATTCGGTCACGTTTGACAGCCTATTGAGGTGGTTTAATTAATCAGTGACCAACACCCCTAAACCAAAAGCCCCAACATTTGCTGCAACAACATCGAGTTTTTATCCAGTTATATCCGCAGTGTTCGTCGCTTTACTCGTGATATCAAATGTTGGTGCAGTGAAATTAATTACTGTTGGCCCACTGATTCTCGATGGTGGTGCATTTTTATTCCCGTTGGTCTACATAACTGGCGATGTACTCAGTGAGGTATACGGATTCAAGGCAGCTCGTAAAACTATCTTGATTGGTTTTGGAATGGCAATTTTGTCAGCGCTGACATTTTGGTTAATTCAAATTTCGCCCTCTGCGCCGGGTTGGGAAAACCAAAGTGCCTTCGAGGCGATCTTGGGATTTGTGCCTCGAATTGTTCTGGCAAGCGTATGTGGGTTCTTAATCGGACAACTACTAAATTCCTTTGTTCTAGTAAAGATAAAGGCCCGAACAAATGAAAGTGCGCTTTGGGTTCGTTTAATTGGCTCAACGGTTGTTGGCGAGCTTGCCGACACACTTGTGTTTTGCACCATCGCGTTTTACGGGATACTTACGGGCGCCGACTTCGTAAATTATGTAGTTGTTGGATACATCTACAAAACTTTGCTAGAAGTAGTTTTGCTTCCGATCACGTATCGTGTGATTGCTTACGTCAAAGCGAATGAGCCAACTTATATCGCTGCAAGTTAGGGCTTAGCCTTTACTGAGTCCAGGACGTTGATACTGCCCTAAGAACTCGGTCTTGAATTCTTGAAAGTTTCCATCAATCAAGGTTTGGCGCATTTTTGCCACTAGTCCGACAATGAAGTGCTCGTTATGAATGGTCAGCAGAGTAGAAGCAAGCAACTCTTTTGCGTGGACTAGATGATGCAAGTATGCCTGGGTGTAATGAGTGCAGGTGTAGCACTCGCAGTCTTTGACCAGAGGTTCAAATGATTTGCGGTACTTAGCATTTGTGATGTTAAAGCGGCCGTAGTTGTTGTAGACCGCAGCATTCCTGGCTACTCGCGATGCGGATACGCAATCGAAGGTGTCAATACCTGCTTCAACGCCTACAAAGAGATCCTCAGGCTCACCGATGCCAAGTAGGTGGCGAGGACGGGTAAGGGGAAGTTCTTCGGTTACCCAGCTAACGATCGTGCCTAGCTCATGTTTATCGAGAGCACCTCCAATGCCGTAGCCGTCAAAGTCCATGGCGCCAAGGTCAGAGGCTGCTTTTCGTCGCAAGTCTTCGTACTGCGCGCCTTGGATAACTCCAAACAAGGCTTGATAAGGCTTGTTTGCTCGACTGGTAGTTAAGTTCTTGTGCTCAGCAATGCAGCGAATTGCCCAAAGCCTGGTTCGCTCAAGTGACATAACTTGGTAATCGCGAGTATTCATCAAGGTTGTTAGTTCATCAAAGGCAAAAATAATGTCAGCGCCAAGTTGATGTTGAACCTGCATGGAAAATTCTGGAGTAAATCTATGCATGGTGCCATCGAGATGAGACTTAAACGTAACACCGTCATCATCGACATGGGCCAGACGAGTTTTATTCTCAGCGATCACATCATCGGACTGAACTGTGTCAGTCTCCATAGCCAAGACTTTCTTGAATCCAGCACCCTTCATGAACTTACCTAAGCCGCCTGCAGCATCGACGATGTCAGCACCTGGCTGGAGATAGAGGTGATAGGCATTTGCGAGAAGGGCTTGGGATCCCAGTTCCTGCATTGACTCTGGCATCACAGATTTAACGGTTGCCTTCGTGCCAACTGGAATAAACGCTGGGGTTTGTATCGTGCCATGGGGAGTATTAATCGTGCCAGCTCTTGCACTACTACTGCGTTCTGGCTTGCTTACAATGTCGAAAGAAAATTCAGATTGCGGCACGGATTAAAGACCGTCTAAGTGATCAGCAATTTTTTTTGCGGCGGTACCGAGCGCCTTGTATTCTGCATCAGTTAAGACATCAACAAAATGCTTGCGCACACCTTCAACGTGGTCTGGGGCCGCAGCAACTAAGGCCTTCATGCCTGTGTTAGTTAAAACTGCCAATTGACCGCGCCGATCGTCGGGACAAACTTCTCGTGAGACCAAGCCAGCACTTTCCATTCGATCAATCTGATGCGAAAGCCGACTTCTAGAGAGCAGAGTCAAAGTTGCCAAATCACTCATGCGAATTGATTTGTTTTCACTTTCGGATAGCCGAACCAAGATTTCATAATCAGTGATGGTTAACCCATGTTGTTCTTGCAGTTCCCGGCTTAATTGTTCATGCAGCACCGTTGACGCAGTGATCCAGGAACGCCAGTGTGCCTGCTGTTCTTTAGATAGCCAACGTGTCATTGGAATAGTCTATTCGAAGTAATTGAAATGTTAACTACACAGAAGTGAGGATTTCAGCCCCATCAGCGGTGACAACAAGTGTGTGCTCGAACTGGGCTGATCTAAGTCTGTCTTTTGTGACAACCGTCCAGTCGTCATTCCACATATCCCAAGTGTGAGTGCCAAGCGTCAGCATCGGCTCAATTGTAAATGTCATGCCTTCTTTGATCTCAGTATCGAAGTGCTCTGTGTCGTAATGGGGGATTATCAACCCAGAGTGAAACGTTGTGCTGATGCCGTGGCCAGTAAAGTCGCGAACCACTCCGTAATTGAATCGTTTGGCGTAAGACTCGATAACTCGGCCAATTACGTTGATTGGTCGGCCAGGGCGCACTGCTGCGATTGCCCGCTTGAGGGACTCTTCAGTTCGCTTCACAAGTAGGCGTGATTCCTCATCAACGTTTCCAGCCAAGAACGTGGCATTGGTGTCACCATGAACGCCATTGATGAATGCGGTGATATCAATATTGCAAATGTCACCGTCTTGAATAACTGTGGAGTCTGGAATTCCATGACAGATAACTTCATTCAGGCTGGCACATAGGGATTTGGGAAATTCTCGATAGCCCAAAGTTGACGGGTAGGCATTGTGGTCCAAAAGAAATTCATGCCCAATTCGATCTAATTCGTCGGTGGTAACTCCAGGTGCCACGTGCTTGCCAACTTCAGCTAAAGCTTGCGCTGCAATTCGGCCAGCAATTCGCATCTTTTCGATGGTTTCAGCAGTTTGCACGTCGGAACCGGAATGTTTCTTAGGTGCCTTTTTGCCGACGTACTCAGGGCGAGGGATTGACGATGGCACATTTCGCTCGGGGGAGATCGTTCCAGGAACTAGGTTTCCAACTGGAGCGCTCATGACCTCATTCTAATTCGGATTTTTAGGTGTTAGTAATCTCGGCGATGAGATGCCAGAATGCACTTATGCAGTGGTGGTTTTGTTTAATACACAAAGTGATCGAGGAGGCTGCTAGTTGCCCGAACGCTTCTCGCCTTGGACCTTATGAAACTCGTGAACTTGCGGAATCTGCGATCGAGCGGATGAGTAAGCGACAGGAAGAGTTAGATAGCGAAGAGGATTAACTCTCGTCGAATCAAAGTTTTAGCAGAAAGCAAAAACCCCGCTCCCAAAAGGGAACGGGGTTTTTGATGAAGCAGGGGAAATTTACTTCTTCTTCGCAGCTGGCTTGCGCTTAGCAGCCTTGCGCTTAGCAGGTGCCTTCTTGGCAGCCTTGCGCTTCGCAGGAGCCTTCTTGGCAGCCTTGCGCTTTGCAGGTGCCTTCTTGGCAGCCTTCTTCTTAGCAGGTGCCTTCTTGGCAGCCTTCTTCTTGGCAGCTGGCTTACGCTTTGCAGCCTTCTTTGCTGGAGCCTTGGCTACAGCCTTCTTCTTAGCAACCTTGCGCTTAGCAGGTGCCTTACGTGCTGTGGTTTTCTTGGCAGCCACAGGTCCTCCTCGAGGTAAGACCCTCGGACTTCCCGAAGGTTCTTATAAACAAGGTTGGCAGACAAATGCACAGTTAGGTGCTTTTTTTGCAAATAAAGTTGCCCGCGTGTCGCAACACAAATATTTCGAAAAATCCTAAAAAGTTTTCGAAATTTGGACATTTATGAATCGATATTTTCATACTTTCACAGCTAGAAATGTCAAAAAAACCGCGTGGTTATCGGATTTTTTTGAAAATTAGTTTTTACCGCAACGCAATGAGAAGTTGGTATGCAATTACGAAACAATTTGGGTTAGTTTTCGCAACACAAAAAAAATTTAAAAAAACTTTACAAATTTGAGCAAATTTTTGATTTTTTTTGAAAAAAACTTGCCGAGATTCAAATTCACGGATGAATTGGATTTTTAGTTTTACTCGTAGGAATGTGCAAGGTCTGGGTAGTTTCCAGTTGCAACATCATCTGCCCAAGCTTTCGATCCGGCAAGTATAATTTCTCTAAGCGATGCGTAGTGCTTAACAAACTTTGCTTGTTTACCTCCGGTGAGGCCCAAAAGATCTTGCCAAACAATTACTTGGGCATCAGTTCCTGGACCTGCACCGATTCCAATAATTGGAACAGGAATTTCATTTGTTAATCGTGTGGCAAGTTCGTGGGGTACAACTTCCAAAACGATTGCAAAAACTCCAGCGTCAACTAATGCGTGGGCATCGGCAATAAGTTCATCGCCAGCATCACCTCTACCTTGAACTTTGTAGCCACCCATTTGATGTACAGATTGGGGAGTTAGTCCTATGTGGCCCATCACTGGAATGCCGGATTGGGTCAGTAGCGAGACATGTTCAGCCATATGCCTGCCACCTTCAATCTTCACGGCATGTGCCTTACCTTCTTGCATAAATCGAACGCTAGTTTCCAGAGCTTGGGCAGGGGAACTTTGATATGAACCAAATGGCAGGTCTGCCAAAACCATTGCACGAGAGCTGCCACGCTCTACAGCAGCAACTAATGGGAGCAAGTCGTCAACTGTTACCGGAATGGTTGAGTCGTAGCCATAAACCACCATTGCTGCAGAATCGCCGACTAGTAGAACTGGGATGCCAGCTTCATCAAAGATGTTCGCGCTAAGTGCATCGTAGGAAGTAATCATGGGCCATTTTTCGCCACGTGATTTAGCGGCAAGTAGATCGCTGGTCGTGATTCGACGTGATTGTTTTCCGCCATACAAAGGCTCGGTGTTCATTTCTTGTTACTCCGCTCTCGAGGCTGCGCGGTGGCAGTCCCCGGATCTGTAACTACATTGTGTCAGGAATTGGGTAGAGAGCGCGAGTTGCTCAATTTTTTGGTTATTAAACTCATTGATTCGACGGTGTTTATTGAACTAACAAATGTTCATTCGAACCATTTGTTAGTTATTGGCATTCTTCGGTCTTTACCGAAAGCCTTGCCAGATACCTTTGGGCCAGGCGGGTACTGCCGGCGCTTGTATTCGGCGCGATCCGTTAACATCAAAATCCGCTTGACCGTCTCTAGATCGAAGCCAGCTGCGGCGATTTCCGAGGCATTTAAGTCTTGTTCGATGTACATCTCAAGGATTGCATCGAGCTCTGCATAATCGGGAAGTGAGTCAGAATCTTGTTGGCCTGGTCGCAATTCAGCGCTTGGCGGTTTAGAAATACTTGACTCTGGAATTGGAGCAACCTCATTAGCGCTTAACGCAGCTTGATTGCGCCACTTTGCTAACTCCCAAACATCCACCTTTGGCACGTCCATTAGGGGAGCAAAACCACCGACCGCATCACCGTAGATAGTCGAGTATCCAACAGATAGCTCGCTCTTATTTCCGGTAGCTAGAACTAAGTGTCCTTCTTGGTTTGAAAGTCCCATCAAAATCATGCCGCGGACTCGAGCTTGTAAGTTCTCTTCAGCTAATCCGGTTAACTCAAGATTTTCTAGATATGCCGAAACCATAGGTTCAATCTCGACGATACGGAAATTAAGTCCGATTCGATCAGCTGAATCTTTTGCATCGGACTTTGAGTGTTCAGATGAATACTTTGAAGGCATCGAAATGCCGTATACATTTTTAGCACCGATAGCATCGGCTGCAATTGCCGCAACAAGTGCAGAATCAATGCCACCTGATAATCCAAGTGCTATCGATTTAAAACCATTCTTTTGCACATAGTCTCGTAGAGAAATAACGAGTGCGGAGTAAACCTCGGCAATTGGATCAAGTCGTTTCCTTGGATCAGAATTCATTGCCGGCTTGTCATTGGAAATTGTTGACTTTGAGATGACAGTTACAGCCTCACCATTTGAAAGTGTGGCCTGTGTGCCCCCTGGGGCGATTTCCAGATCCGCAACCAACATATCGGTTTCGAATTGCAGCGCGCGCTGTATGACCTGACCACTTTCTGAAACGATGATTGAGTCACCTTCAAATACCAATTCGTCTTGGCCGCCTACCATGTTTACATAAGCCAAAGTTGCATTAGCTTCCTGGGCACGACGCTTAACCAGGTTTAGTCGCACGTCATCTTTGTCGCGCTCATAAGGTGAGCCGTTTAGAACAACTAGTAGGCCAGCACCATTGGCTTTAACTTGCGAAACGGGACCACCGTCTTGCCAAAGGTCTTCGCAAATTGCCACTGCAATGTCTATGCCAAAGGCGCGGATTAATACTGAATCATTACCAGGCACAAAGTATCGGTACTCGTCAAAGACTCCATAGTTAGGTAAGTGATGCTTTGCGTAACTTGTTTGAATCTTTCCGTCATGAATAATGGCTGCGCAGTTCATTGGGCCACCACGTGGCACACCAAGTGTCTTTGCCTCGGTGTCATTTGTTCGACGTAAGTACCCAACAAAAACTAATACTTCGCCTAGCCCGGCAGATTTAAGTGCGAGTGCAAAATCTTTTGTTGCTTGCTCTGAGGCATTTTGAAACGAAGGACGCAGTGCCAGATCTTCTACTGGATATCCCGTGATGATCATTTCGGGCAAGACAACTATGTCAGCACCCTGCGCAGCTGCAGCCTGAACGGCTTCGAGACACTTGGCACTATTGCCAGTCAAGTCACCTACGACCGGGTTAAGTTGCGCTAAAGCCAAGCGAATTTGTGGCACAGATACAGCATAAATGCAGACTGAGTTGCCATGTAACACAGCCGTAACGCAATGGCTTCATCATGGTCTAGTGGATAAACAAACAGAATTTGTATTACGGACCATCGAAGAACGTGACATTCGCTTTGTGCGACTGTGGTTCACAGATGTATTGGGCACCCTGAAGTCAGTAGCTATTGCACCAGCTGAACTCGAAGGCGCATTTTCCGAAGGCATTGGCTTTGACGGTTCAGCCATCGAAGGCTTTGCTCGGGTTTATGAATCCGACATGCTGGCAATTCCAGACCCAGAAACTTTTTCTATCCTGCCGTGGCGCGGAGAAGAAAATAGTGTTGCGCGCATGTTCTGTGATATCCAACTTCCAGATGGCTCGCCATCCTGGGCAGATCCAAGGCACGTGTTAACTCGTGCTTTAAGTAAGGCAGCCGATAAAGGTTTTACTTTTTATACACATCCAGAAATTGAGTTTTTCCTTTTCAAGAATCAGCCAGAAAAAGGTCAACAGCCAGTTCCAGTAGATGAAGTTGGATATTTCGACCATTCACCAAGTGGTGTTGGTTATGACTTCCGGCGCCAGGCAATCACGATGCTTGAGTCCATGGGAATCTCCGTAGAGTTCAGCCACCATGAAGGTGCACCTGGGCAACAAGAAATTGATCTTCGTTATGCAGATGCGCTCACTACAGCTGACAACATTATGACTTTCCGAGTGGTAATGAAGGAAGTCGCTTTAGCGCAAGGTGTTTACGCATCCTTTATGCCAAAGCCGTTTTCGCAATACCCAGGTTCAGGTATGCATACTCACCTCTCATTGTTTGAAGGTGACCGAAATGCTTTCTATGAAGCTGGTGCCGATTACCAGCTTTCAAAAACTGGTCGTCAGTTTATTGCTGGATTGCTCAAGCATGCACCGGAAATCACAGCAGTTACCAATCAGTGGGTGAATTCCTACAAGCGACTAAGCGGTGGCGGGGAAGCCCCATCATTTATTTGCTGGGGCCATAACAATCGTTCGGCCTTAGTTCGCGTACCTATGTATAAGCCAACCAAGGGCAACTCAACGCGAATTGAATTCCGTTCTCTTGATTCCGCTTGCAACCCGTACTTATCCTTTGCCTTGATGTTGGCAGCGGGGATGAAGGGCATTGAAGAGGGGTATGAATTGCCACCAGGATCAGAAGATGACGTTTGGTCGCTTTCTGAACCAGAACGAGCTGCCCTTGGTATCGCACCACTTCCACAATCTCTTGGCGATGCCATCAAAGTTATGGAAAAAAGTGAGCTAGTTGCTGAAACTCTAGGCGAACATGTGTTTGACTTTTTCCTACGCAACAAGCGTGCTGAGTGGGAAGAATATCGATCACAGGTGACCGCATATGAACTCGATAAATATTTGCCGGTGCTTTAAATGAAGCCATTAGTTCTGGTAATTCAAAATGAAATCGATGACCCAGTATCTCTAGTAGGGCAATGGATTAATGAAGTTGGCGTTGACGTACAAGTCATACATGCCTACCTTGGCGAAACCGTCCCAGCTTCGCTGCCAGCGCAGTATTCCGGTGCCATAACTATGGGCGGATACATGGGTGCTAACGATGACATCGAATTTCCATGGTTAGTCTCTGCCCGTTCACTAATGAAAGATGTAGTGGCTAACGACATCCCATTTTTTGGGATCTGCCTTGGAGGTCAGCTACTTGCTACCGCAGTAGACGGGAAAGTCGAACCCACCCCGGTTCCCGAAATCGGAGTTGCATCATTTCGGGTAACAACGGATGCATCTAACGACGTAGTGTTCGGGCATCTAGCAGGGAAAGAGGTCATAGCTGCCGAATGGCATAAGGACTACATAACTGACTTGCCAGATGAAGCAGTAGTTTTGGCAGGAAACGAAGTTTGCCCGGTACAAGCGTTCCGCATTGGTGAAAATGTTTATGGCGTGCAATTTCATCCAGAAGTTGATTCCGAGATATTTTCTTCTTGGGCAGCAACAGACGATGAATTAGCAAAAATAGATCACACTATTGAGCAAGCCTGTAACCAAGTTGCTGCAGCGGAAACTGAGTTGATTAAAACTTGGAAACCGGCATTCCAGGCCTGGGCCAAATTGGTTAAGGACCAACAGGCTAAAGCACTGTGAGTGAAGCTCGGGGATCTACTCAACTTGCACGCCTGGCTCGAATGGGCTTTGCAAACACCCAGATCTGCCAAGACATCCTTAATAAGTTCCCCGCACTAGATGCCAAGCTTGAGTTTGTAAAGGATTCTCCTGATCCAGACTCGTCCCTTTTGGCATTGTCCAAAGTTGTTGCCAGTGGTGGGTTCGACATTGACTCATTACCTGAGGAAAAGTTCCGTGACTTAGCAAACTTGCTTGGCTCTTCAGTGGCTATTGCAGAACATCTTGAACGCCATCCGGCTCACATTAGTTACGCCTTAGAAACAACTGATGTCCCTGATGCTTCTCAGATGCTTAGCGACCTGCTTGGAGCAGTTTCAATGTTGAACTGGGATGAAGCGTTGATAGCACTGCGCGTTGCCTATCGCAGGCAAGTCTGCGCCATTGCTGCAGTAGATCTTCGGGCTGCCCACGAAAGTACTGCGATCCTGCCTGGTATCGCACAAGCTTTAAGCGACTTAGCGGATGCAGTAATCGCTAGCGCATTAGTTATTGCCCGATCCAGCGTTGCAAATGACGACAAAGTGCGAATGGCCGTAATTGCCATGGGTAAATGTGGCGCTCGGGAACTTAACTACGTCAGTGATGTCGATGTGATGTTTGTAGTTGAGCCAGGAGCCGGCGCATCCGACCAAGAGGCAATTACCGTTGGAGGCGAAATTGCAAAAGCGCTAATGCAAGCGTGCTCTGCCGTTACTTCGGAAGGAACTATTTGGGATGTAGATGCAGCGCTACGGCCGGAAGGAAAATCTGGCGCATTAGTTCGCACGTTAGATAGTTACCTGGATTATTATCATCGTTGGGCTCAGACCTGGGAATACCAAGCACTACTTAAGGCTCGCCCAATGGCAGGGGACTTCGAATTAGGCAATGAATTCGTAACAGCGGTTTCACCATTGATTTGGCAAGCATCTAGCCGGCCAAACTTTGTTTCCGACGTTCAGGCCATGCGTGAGCGGGTAACCGATCTGCTGCCAGCAAAGGATGCAGATCGCGAGTTAAAACTTGGGCGTGGGGGACTACGTGATGTTGAATTCGCAGTACAGCTTTTACAAATGGTGCACGGTCGAACTGACGATCTGGTTCGAAGTCCAAATACACTGCTCGCACTCGAGCAACTTGCTACGTGGGGATACGTCGGGCGAGAAGACGCAGCAACGCTTGATGCCGCTTATCGTTTTTTGCGAACGTTAGAACATCGGATCCAGCTCTACCGCATGCGAAGAACCCACATCATGCCAACAGACGAAGCTGATCAACGCCGCCTTGGTAGATCAATGGGGTTCGCGCTGGATCCAGTTTCGGATTTAATCAAGGAATGGAAAAAACACGCCCGGGAAGTTAGGCGTATTCATGAAAAACTTTTCTATCGCCCGTTATTACAAGCGGTGGCAAAGTTGGACAACAGCGACTCCAAACTCTCTACTGATGACGCGAGAAGCCGGCTTAAAGCACTTGGATATGTTGATCCAGATAGCGCCTTGCGCCATCTAGAGTCGTTGACTTCTGGTGTCACTAGACGTGCAGTTATCCAGCGAACCTTGCTGCCCGTCATGTTGGAGTGGTTTGCTGATACCCCAGATCCAGATGCTGGACTTCTGGGATTTAGGCGAGTTAGTGAAGCATTGGGAACCACGCCTTGGTACTTGCGTCTGCTGCGTGATGAATCGGCAACTGCAGAGCGTTTGGCAATCATCCTTGGCTCGAGTAAGTATGCGACTGACTTATTGTTGAAATCTCCAGATGCAGTCAGCTTTCTTGCAACTGAAGAGTCCTTATTGCCGAAGTCTGAAAAAGAACTTCTTGATGAAGCAATGGCTACTGCAGGACGTTACGAAAACGCGGCCGAAGCTGTTATGGCATTGCGAGCAATGCGCAGGCGAGAGCTGTTCAAGATTAGCGCAGCAGATATTCTTGGATTGACCGAAATTGAATCAGTTGGCAATCAATTAGCGGTAGTTGCGACTGCAACAATTTCAGGCACTCTTTCTGCCATAATTTCGCAAACTCCAACTGCACCAAGGTTTTCGATTATCGCTATGGGTAAATACGGTGGTGGCGAGTTAAGTTATGGCAGCGATGCAGATGTGATGTTTGTGTATGGCGACGTGGAAGATAGCGATGTACCAAACGCTGCTGAACAGGCTGCCCAGACTGCACATGCCATTGCAAATGAACTTCGTACGCTACTTATGGCACCGAGTACCGATCCAGAACTCGCTATTGATGCGGACTTACGGCCCGAAGGTAAGAGTGGGCCACTAGCTCGAAGCCTTAATTCGTTCCAGGCGTATTACCAAAATTGGTCATCAGGTTGGGAAACTCAAGCGTTGCTTCGAGCTAAGCCAGTCGCTGGCGAAGAATCACTAAGTAATGAATTTATTTCGTTAATTAATCCGATTCGATTCAAATCAGACGGGTTGCCAGAATCTGAGCTCCGGGAAATCCGGCGGCTAAAGGCGCGTATGGAATCAGAAAGATTGCCACGTGGCATCGACCCAGGACTTCACACCAAACTAGGCCCTGGAGGACTTTCTGACATTGAATGGTTAGTTCAGATAAAGCAACTGGAGTTCGGATTTAAGTTCCCTCAAATAACTAACCCCGAAACTTTGCCAGCGCTTCGGCAAGAAGTTTCCTGCGAATTGGTTTCGCAATCAGATTTTGCTCAACTTGAGGCAGCTTGGAAATTAGTCATGCGAGTAAGAAATGCCTCGATGTTAGTTCGAGGGAGGGCAACTGACACAGTGCCAACTGACTTGGTTGAGCTAAGCAGAGTCTCACATCTACTTGGTTACGGATTACGTGGTGGCCAGCAACTGACCGATGAATACCGCAGACTAACTCGTCGTGCGCGCGCGGTTATAAAGCGAGAGTTTTATGGCGAAGCGGATTCAGCTTAACGACTTTTCCAAACTGCAATCGCCCCAGCAAGATCTTCAAGTGCAGTGCCAACTGACTTGAAATAAGTGATCTCATCATCTGAAGTTCGACCTGGGTGCACGCCACGTGTTAAGTCATGTAGATCAGCCAATACATCGTTTGGCGTGATGACTCCTTGTGAGATTGGAATGGCTAAATCGCCACCTTCTTTCAATGCACCAGTTCGGGTGTCGCAGAACAACGAAGCAGTCGTAATTAAATCGTCATCAGTCTCACGCATAGTTGGAGTGAAGGCACCGACTGTGTCTACGTGAGTACCAGGCTTAAGCCACTTACCAAAAATCAATGGCGTCGTTGTAAGTGTCGCTGCAGAAACAATGTCACTCTTACCGACGGCACTTACTAGATCAGGATGCGAAGTAACTGGCAGTCCTTCACTTCTTAGTTGCTCAGCTAATTCGTGCGCCTTGCGAATGTTGTGGTTCCAAAGAAATACTTCTTGAATAGGACGCACTGCCATGTGTGCCCGAATCATGAATGGACTTAGTGCGCCGGCGCCAATCATGGTCAGCGTAGAACTTTCCGGACGAGACAAATAAGTTGAAGCCAATGCAGAGGCAGCGGCAGTGCGCCAAACGGTCATTCGAGCACCGTCCATTGTTGCTAGTGGTTGCCCAGTATGACCATCGATTAAGTAATAAAGGCCGTGGATACTTGGCAAGCCAAGCTGACCGTTGCTTGGATAAACCGCAACTAGTTTCACTCCGACGTAGTTTTCATCACCTGGGCCAGTCCAGGCGGGCATTAGTAGAAGTGCATTTTCAATTTCTGCCCCAGCGGTATCAAATCCAGGCATTCCGTGATGTTGACGCAGTGGGGTGGTCCAGTTGCCAGCAAACGCTTGCTTAAGGCTTTCAACTAAAGCGGGGAATGTCAGAATTCGGTCTAATTCGGATTGATCTAGATGCAACATGGCTTACCCCTTTTCAAGTAAAGGTTATTCCTGCCAGAATTCCTGTCCAATTCCCAGGCTAATTTCGGCTCAGATAGGGTATTTACAAGAGCACAAAGCAAGGTGCTGGATCTCAACGAATGGATTTGGAATGAGCGCAACAGTAGTAAGTGGAGTAGTAGTTGATTCTTGGGCAGCAAAGTCAAGAGTGCGCAATGCTGCGCTAATTGTGGGTCTAACCGCATTTACGGCACTATCGGCTCAGGTTTCCATCCCGCTTCCATTCACTCCAGTTCCACTTACTTTGCAGACTTTCGCAGTACTTGCTGGTGCCGCAGCACTTGGAGCCGAACGCGCAGTTTTGGCCCAAGTTCTATACATAACTCTGGCGGTTGCCGGCGCGCCAGTACTTGCCGGTGGTGCAGGTGGCCGCGAGGAAGTAATTGGTGCAACTGGTGGCTACTTACTCGGTTTCGTTGTTGCGTCCTACGTTGTTGGTCGAATCTCGGCTGCTGGCGCATCTACTAAAACTTCAACTACAGCTCTGGCGTATGTCGCAGGTAGTTTGGTCATTTACTCACTGGGTGCTCCATGGCTAGCATACGTAACCGGAAACACACTTGCTTGGGCCATTGTCAATGGCGTTGTTCCATTCTTGATTGGTGATGCAATTAAGGCAGTAGCGGCAGGCGCAGTACTTCCTGCAGCCTGGAAGTTAACTAACCCAAAGTAGTTTTGCGGCCCTAAGCGGGCGCAAATAACCAAAGTATTGGTAAAGCAGCCATTGCGATAGCACCAACACATACCAGCAGACTCGACCACCAAGGTGAAGCATGCTCGCCAAGTAACTGTTTGTCACGTGCTAGCCACCAAATAATGAACATCAAAATTGGCGCAGTCAAACCATTTAGTAGCGCAGCAACAACAAGCGATCGCATTGGATTTATCCCAACAAGATTTAGCGCCACCGCAATTGCCATAGAAATAGCGATAACGCCATAAAACTGTTTCGCTTGACTTGGTTTACGTTCCAAGCTTTCGCGCCAACCCATAGCTTCACTAACGGCGTACGCAGTTGATCCAGCAAGCACCGGAACCGCTAACAAGCCTGTGCCTAAAATTCCTAAAGCAAAAATAATCCCAGCAGCATTTCCAGCAATCGGAGCCAAAGCCATAGCGGCTTGCTCTGGAGAAGTGATATCTGTGATTCCTTTGGTATTCAGAGTGGCAGCAGTCGTAGTCATGATCGCAAACATGACGAATACTCCGGAGAACATTCCCACCAACACGTCACCGCGCATTGCTTGAATATGACTTTGTGAAGTATCCGGCGCTTGCCCAGATTCTTCAAATTCCTCCGCGGCTTGCCAAAAGAAAAGATATGGCGAAATCGTGGTTCCAGCGATTGCAATAATGGCCGCAATGTCGAATTTGTTCCAGCTGATATCTATGTGCGTTAATCCGGTAAATACTTGGTGCCAATCTACTTTTGCTACCACTAGGACAGCCACGTAACTTAACAGCGAAAGACATAGCCATCGCAAAACTCTGGCGTATTGGTGATAGGGAATTAGGATCTCAGCCGCTCCAACGAGTAGCGCAATGATTACGACAGCAAAGAGCTGCGAAATTGGTATGAACATAGCCACCACTGCAGCCATAGAACTCAAGTCGGCTGCAATATTTACGGTATTCGCAAGAGCGACCAAAAAGACTGTCAAAATGAGAACCCAATTAGGCATACGTCGCTTAATCACCCGTGCCAGTCCTTGCCCAGTAACTAAAGCAATGCGAGCGCAGGTTTCTTGAATTGCAAACGCAAATGGAAGTAAGACGGGTGCAGCCCAGAGGAAGCGGTAACCGAACTGTGCACCTACTTGAGAGTAAGTGCCAATTCCAGATGGATCATCATCTGCAGCCCCGGTCACAATGCCAGGGCCGATTCGGGAGAAGTAACCAACACCTCGAATTTGAGAACGCACCGGATGATGCCCATTATCCGAGTGACTTGGTTTAGATCTAATTTCCTCGGTCACGAGCCAACTCTACCCATTGATACTTCTAGATAAATTCGTATCTAAATCAAGGATTCGGGGGGATTAGTGACATTTTGTGGAATTGTCAGTGCTCACGATTAACGTTTGAAAGTCAGTGTCTATGATTTGCAACACGCGAGGTTTACCTAGTTTTATCGAGAAAGCGTTCTCGATAAGATGCATATCTGCAACATTGACACTAGAGTCAAGTTTCAAATAAAGACGGGGAGTATCGTGCTAGAACTAGTGCTGACAGACGAATCGGTTCCGCCGCGCGTTGAATTGTTAGATGGACCTCGAGTTCGGTTGACAATGAGTGCTAGTGAAAGTTTGGCTCACAGTATTGAATTTTGTCGTAATGATTTAGCTAAGGCAGTCGAAACAGCACTTAGCCAACTACATCAGGATGAAATGGCCCCTGCTCGAGTTTTTGTTCGCGATTCCGAAGCTTCGCAGGTAATTACAACAATTGATCCTTGCGCAACCTACGGATCAGATGCGATCGTTCGGTCCTAGAATCTCTAGTGCCTTTAGGATCTCGGCTGGTGAAGCTTTCAATACTCGGCAAAGATCAGGCAGTAAGGCAACACTGGGCCTGGTTTCAAGTGAAAAGTAGCGGTAAAGGTTGCCACGGTTAATCTGAATCTCTTGTGCGACTTCTTCGAGTGAATTAAATCCCAACTTTTCCATGCGAGCACGCAGCCATTCCAGTCCAGTCTTGTTGCTAGATGTCTTCTGCGTCATGGATACCATCAGATTCCTGTTCTCGTTTCAAAAGTTTTCTCACTTAAGTATGACTCGTAAATATCGTACTCGCACTCACTGGAGAACTGCTTCATCTCTCAGCGCAAAACATTAGAAATTTGCAAATTATGGGTTTGCTCACTAGTTACTGGCCAGTAACCATCTAAATTCGACATCCTGTGTCGGGGTTTCGACAGGCACTATTCGGCAGGGGATTCTAGGTCGGCTAATACATCGATAATTTGGGATTCAGAAAGTGGCTTGTCCGCCTGCGGCAGGCGCGCTGCTGCATAAAACCAAATGTAAACCGTGGAAATGATTAAGCCAATGGAAACACCAAGTAGCGCCGACTGCGGACTCACGTTTTCGACTAGGTATCCACCAAGAGCGGTACCCACAGCCAACATAGAACCTTCGACAGCCCACAGCCAGGCTTGTGCGGAAGTGGCAGTACCTTGCGGACGCACTGCTTCCAAAACTTCCCAATGGAACACTTGCGCGAAACCCATTCCTAACCCAAGTAGTCCTAACACAATTGCCATCGACCAGCCTGGTTCGGTAAACACCAACGGGATAGCAGCAAGTGACGCGGCAAAGCTCGCCCACTTAAACCCTTGCAGAGGAGTGGTAACTGACTTCCGGCTTCCGATGAGAAGGCCACCGACAATGCTTGCACCAGCTAGCGTCGCCAACAGTGGAGCGGACAGTCCGGGAGTACCTTGCAAAGTTGAAAATGCTGGAATCGAAATTTCAAGCATTCCCCAAGCTATGCCGAACACTAATCCTTCGACAGCAAGAATTTGAAATTGCGTATTTCGCAACAACGCCATGGAATTTCCTTGCGTTGGCTCTGGTTTCCAATTTCGTGATGCCGGCATTTGGATTATTGCAATTCCACCGATAGCCATCAGGGCAGCAGTTGCCCAAAGTGCAGCACTACCTCCAATTGGAATCGCAATTGCGGTAGCTAGTACAGGTCCGGCAACGATGGTTGAACTCGTAATTGTGGTATCAAGTGCGTAAGCAGTTCTTAAGTTTTCCGAGCCAACCAATACGCGCCAAAGTGGTCGAGTCGATAGGTTGACGGGGGGCGAAGCTAGACCGATCAATCCGGACACCACAACTATTGCAGTTGGCGTTTCAACGGAACTAAGAATTAAAACTAATGCCACCCAAGAAGGCACGAAAATGCTGAGGGGTTTAGTTTGACCCCACTTATCGATCAAGTTGCCGCGAAAACCCGCAGTTAGTGATGAAGAAATAGTCTCAACGCCGGTGGCCAGACCAGCCAGTGTTATGGAGCCAGTTTTTTCTTGAACAAAAAAGAAAGTTGCCAGCGCAATCATGCCGTAGGCCAATCGTCCTGGCAGAGAACTTACAACCAAGCGCCTTACACCCAGAATCTTGAATAGATCTAGGTAGGTGCGCACTTTCTAAGACTAGCGTGTGAGGCTACTCACCTTTATGGCGTGATATCGATGTCGGTGCGATGTGAACGCCGGCTTCAGCAACTTGATGTGGGACACTTGAGAGTCAGAAGTAAGCGGCAAGAAAAACGTAGGAGCACCATGTCAGCCACCAGTTCACCAGCCACACCAACTCAATTAGACCCAAACCGTTGGCGTGCGCTAATGGTTATTGCAATCGCACAATTAATGGTTGTGCTTGATGCATCGATTGTTAACATCGCGCTTCCCTCACTCCAGGCAGACCTTGCAATTACCGATGCGAATCGTCAATGGGTGGTAACTGGCTACACCTTGGCATTTGGTGGCCTACTTTTGCTCGGTGGCAGAATCGCAGACTTTTGGGGACGTAAAAAGGCATTCATGACAGGGTTGCTTGGCTTTGCTGGAGCGTCTGCAGTCGGCGGCATTGCTCAGAACCAAGAAATGCTTTTCGCCTCCCGTGCACTGCAAGGTGCGTTTGCTGCCTTACTTGCCCCAGCTGCTTTGTCCCTTATCTCAACTACATTTAGCGACTCAAAAGAACGCGCCAAAGCATTTGGTGTTTATGGCGGACTTTCAGCTGGCGGCGCTGCAATCGGCCTGATTTTGGGTGGGGTTTTAACGGAGTATGCATCATGGCGTTGGTGCCTCTTGGTAAATGTACCGATCGCAATTGCTGCATTCATGCTAGCGATTCCCAATGTCCACGAAAGTAAGGCAACCGGTGATACGCGCTATGACATTCCAGGTGCAATTACCTCAACTCTTGGTCTAGTTTCCTTGGTTTACGGAATCACCCAGGCTGGAAAATTAGGTTGGTCCGATCCAACAACACTTAAGTGGTTCGCGGGTTCAATCGCACTGCTAGTTGCATTCTTTGTAATTGAAAGTCGCACAACGCATCCACTGTTGCCAATGAATATTCTTTTAAATCGAAATCGTGGCGCTAGCTATTTGACTTCATTTATTGTCGGTGCTGGGCTGTTTGGAATGTTCTTATTCCTTGCTTATTTCTTCCAAGGAATTTTGCAGTACTCACCAGTTAAGGCAGGGCTACTGTTCCTTCCGTTCTCGGTTGGTGTGGGCATTAGCGCCGGCATTGCATCACAGGCGCTACCGAAATTTGGACCACGATACGTTTCGTTTATTGGGTTATTGATGGCTACAGCAGGCATGCTGCTGCTTACTCGCTTAGAGCCAACCAGTACTTATGTGAGCCACATCTTGCCAGCCTTAATGATTTTGAGTCTGGGTATGGGACTTGTATTCGTTCCAATTTCGGCAACTGCACTATTTGGCGTGGGAAATCATGATGCTGGTGTAGCTTCCGCAGTACTTAATACCGCGCAGCAAATCGGTGGCGCACTCGGAACTGCATTCCTAAACACAATCGCAGTCACCGCGACAGCAAATTATTTTGCCGACAACATGATCGATCCAACAAATCCGGCAAACGCTGGTGCTGCAGCATATGGTCTAACTGAAGGTTTCACAACTGCATTCACTTGGAGTGCAGGCTTCATGATTTTAGGCGCAGTGATTTGGGTGCTGATGATCAATGCCAACAAGGACACTTTGGGTGCAAATGATGCACCTGTGCATGTGGGGTAGTGAGAAGCTATGAGTGAAATTTCTAGAGCCACGGTCAGTGACTTAGCTGAACTACATGTGCTTGTTGAGAAGTATCGTGCCTTCTATAAGCAACCCGAGAGCGAAAAGACACTGAGTTATCTGGAACAACGTCTCAAGAATGATCAGGCTGTGGTTTTCATTGCTCGAGTTGATGGTGAAGCGGTTGGGTTTACTTTGCTGTATCCAACTTTTTCCACGGTTTCGCTCTCAGACATCTGGCTGCTTAACGATCTTTATGTTGACGAATCAGCAAGAGGTAAGGGAATTGCAAACCAATTGATGGATGTAGCTGAGGTGGCGGCAAAGGAAGCAGGAGCAACCCGAGTCTTCTTGAGAACTGCCAACGATAACTTGCCGGCACAGGCCCTTTATGAAGGTAGAAACTGGGTTAAAGACGAAGTTTTTCGTCGCTATGACCTAATTTTTTAGACTCAGGGCGCACTAACTCGCGTAAATCTGAAAAGAATAGGATTGCGGCATGACAAATCTGATGCCGAAACGTAAGTTGCGCGACCTTGAAGTTAGTGCCGTCGGACTTGGCTGCATGCCAATGTCTTGGGGCTATAACGTTGCTGATGCAGATAAAACCGAGATCAGGGCAACAATTCATCGCGCACTTGAATTGGGCATCACACTTTTTGACACTGCAGATGTGTATGGGCCATGGACGAACGAAGAGATTCTGGGGGAGTACTTAGTTAAAGACGGGCTAAGAGATCAGGCGCTCATTGCTTCCAAGTGTGGTCTGACCCCAGTAAATATGACTTCCTACGGAAAGAACGGCAAACCTGAATACGTTCGTCAGGCATGTGAAGATTCATTACGCAGACTTGGCACGGATTACCTAGACCTTTATCAACTACACCGAGTCGATCCAGAAGTTCCCATTGAAGAAACTTGGGGAGCATTAGCCGGACTAGTTGAGTCTGGAAAAGTGCGTTACATCGGACTATCTGAAACAACTGTCGAAGAGACTGCAAAGTGTCATGCCATCCACCCAGTAACTAGCGTCCAAAGCGAATTTTCGATTTGGACTGATGAGCACGTTAAGAATGGTGTCATCAAATACTGTGCTGAAAACAACATCGGATTCTTGCCGTTCTCTCCATTAGGCAGAGGATTCTTAACTGGAACGGTTACGGCAGACACAATTTCTGATGGCGA
>RGDC01000130.1 GCA_009918005.1 Actinomycetota bacterium | reverse complement strand
GTATCGCTCTTTGCTCGCCAAAAACGATTAAAGGCTTTGGCCATGTCGGCTTCTGGAATTCCAGGTCCTTCATCGATTACGGAAACCTTGGTGAACTGCGGATCTGTGGTCACTTCAACTGTGATGGTGGAATTGACTGGTACGTTTCCTAAAGCATTGTCGATGTAGTTATCGATCACTTGCTCAAGCGCCCCAGGGATTGCCAGAATAATCGCACTTTCCGGGAGTTTCAAAACAATCGAAACTCCCTGCTCATCAGCAAGCGCTTCCCAATTCTCAAATCGCTCGCGAGCAATTTGTGATGCATCGAATTTATCCCGAGTTATTTGGTCTACATTTTCAGAACGACTTAAGACCAGCAGGCCCTCAACCAGTCGCTGCAAGCGCTCGGCTTCGATCATTGCAGCTTCAAGACGTTCAGCAGCCCCGGCAGGATCGGTTGCAAGCATTTCAGTTGCACGCTCCAACCGAAGTTGTAATGCAGTCAATGGAGTTCTAAGTTGGTGCGAGGCATCACCAGCAAAAGCCTTTTGTTGAGAGATCAATTTATCTAGTTGGTCGGCCATTGCATTAAAGCTTCGAGCAAACGACCGAATCTCTGGTGCGCCACCATCTATTTCCGCTCGAACTTTATAGTTTCCTTTTGTAAATTCTTCAGTAACTTTTTTGAGTGCAGATAATCGTCGAGTAATTCCAAGGGCTAGTAAAAGCGCAACGAGAACAGAAACCAACAGAGTGATTCCTGCAACAGATCCAATTCCAAGGAGTCGCTCATTGACTTGGTTATCAACTACAGAAGCAGGAAATGTAAGTCTGACTGCTCCAAGTGTCTGAGAACCATTGAGAATTGGAACTGCTACGTAAAGCAACTCCTGATTAGCGGTACTTGAAAATCTGCGACCGCTAGAAACCGAACCGGCAAGTGCTTCTGTGATCTCTGGGCGACTTAAGAATGAGGTGCCAATTGTGTCAAGCGATCCAGAGTCAGCGATGGCAACACCTAATACATCTACGACAAGAACACGAGCACCACTTTTCGTACCGTACTCTGCGATTGCATTTTGAACATACGCAAGTCCCACCGGATTACTGGATTCAATAGCTTCCTTAGCGCGACCGGAAATCACAAAACTATCTCGCTCCAGTGCTGTTGTTATTCGTTCCGTTTCAACAACTCGCAAATACTGAATCAAGGGAATGTCTTGGACTGCCAATACAACAATCGTTAGTGAAAGGAGTGCTGCGATTAATCTCCACTTCACGAGTCGGGAACTCCCAGCCTGAAACCAACACCACGAACTGCTTCAACCCAGTCTTGGTTGCCAAGTTTTTTGCGTAAAGCTGCAACGTGGGCATCTACAGTTTTAGTTGTGCCATACCAATTGGTATCCCAAACTTCGCTCATAATGTCATTGCGTCGATACACCGCTCCAGGATCTGTAGCTAAGTAGGCCAGGAGATCAAACTCTTTCGGGGTCAGGTACACATCTTGTCCGTTTACAAAAACTTTTTGTGTGCGACGATCAATACTTAAAGGTCCAATTTCCTGAGTTGCAGTCTGCGGTGTGGTATCAGCGGAGCCAGCGCGCCGAGCAACGGCGCGAATTCGTGCTACAAGTTCGCGCATACCAAAGGGCTTAACCATGTAGTCATCAGCGCCAAATTCTAAAGCCAAGACACGATCTATTTCGTCACTGCGTGCCGACAAGACAATAATTGGTGTAGCTAGTTTCTCGCGAATCGATCGACAAACATCTTGGCCATCCATATCAGGTAGCCCAAGATCAAGCAGGATTAAATCAAAGTTTTCAGACAAGGCTTTGAAAATCGCGTCTTTGCCATTGGAAACGTGTGCAACTTCCATGCTGGCATTAACTAAGCCATCTATAACTCCGGCCGCCACAGACGGGTCATCTTCAACCAACAAAATATGCATAATGTCTATTTTCTCTGGTTTTTTGAGTAATACTTACCGCTACGACATTCTTGGCTACTTCTTGGATAAAGCCCGACTGAAACTAGGGATTACGAAGGTTAGTTTGAAGACATGAAAACAAAGTTAGGTACTTCATTAGCTCTAGCTGCCGTTCTAGCAACAGGTACCGCAGCCGCAGCAATAAACACGCAGGCACTGAATTCGCCAACGGTGTCCAAGCTCGGTTCCGTATCTAACGCTTTACTTCCCGCTGGCCAGACCGTTTCGGTGACACCGGGACAAAATCAAAGTGTTTCTACCACTCCAACGGTACCTTCGGTCAGCAGCTCGAATCAGAATAAAACTACAAGCGCACCAGCGCCTCAGCAGAGTGCGAGTTCAACGCCAGCAGATTTAATTTCAGTACCAACTCAGCCGGCAACTCCGCTTTCAGGACCGACTAGTCCAACTATGTCCGTTACTACCTTGCCAAGCCCGCCATCTGTTAAGTATGGAAATCCAAATCCAGCAACTGGTGGAGATGACGAAGATGATGACGACGAAGGTCAAGACAATGATGGAGATGATGATTAATTATGAAACGTAATCCACATCCAGCCAGAGGTTCACGCGTAACAGCGCTTGGAGTTTCAGCGACCGCCTTCGTCAGCATCGAGCTGAAGCTGCAGCGAATGTGCCAAATCCAAATGTTGTGCCAGTTGGACAGGCAACTCCGGTTGTAGGGACCACGACACCAGTTGCATCTCCAGTCACTCCTGCTGCAACCATTGCACCTACAGCGCCAGCGGCACCAACTAAAACGAATGCAACTTCAAAGCCAGCATCAACTCCTGCGCCAGCGACAGTTGCACCAGCCACTCCTGTTGTGCCTGCTGCACCGACGACACCAAAACCTGTTGCAGTTGCACCGGCAAAACCTGCAGCAACCGTTGTTTACACCTGTATGTCACCTGGCGGTACTACTGAGAATCCAACCAGTTCGGGACAATGTCGAAGTGGATACTCACTAACCAAGATTTAGTGAAGTTAGCCATGAATA
>RGDC01000129.1 GCA_009918005.1 Actinomycetota bacterium | reverse complement strand
CTAAATACCGGAATTACTCGACGAGTTTGCGCCAAGTTTCTAAATGACTCGAGGTCTGGAGTCGTCATCCTGCACCCCTGGGATTCGTTATTGACTCATCAATTACCTCGGGGTGCGTTACGGAATCATCAAAGCAAGATCGGCTGCCAGTGTGACAAGCGGATCCAGTTTGATCGACGGTCAGCAACAAAGTGTCATTATCGCAATCTTTTGCGAGTGAGATAACGCGTTGGTGATTCCCAGAGGTTTCACCCTTAATCCAAACTTCTGATCGGCTGCGACTCCAGTAAGTTGCTTTGCCAGTTTGCAGTGTTTGTGTGACCGTGTCGGAATTCATCCAGGCAACCATTAGAACTTCCCGGGTATCAACTTGTTGGACCACAACGGGAATCAGTCCTTGGTCGTTGAAAACTAAGGTCTCAACAAACGGCGAACTCTCCATACCTCTATTGTGCCTTGATTAAACGAAGTAGTCGAAATTAGGTAATGGGACTAGCGAACTACTTCCCCGCTGCTAGCGAGTTCGTCCTTTACTTGTTGAATTGAAATTTCATTGAAGTGAAAAACGCTGGCAGCGAGAACCGCATTTGCTCCAGCCTTAACTGCGGGAGCAAAGTCTGAAAGTTTACCGGCACCACCACTTGCAATCACTGGAATTTCAACTGCAGCTCGAACTGCCGAAATCAACTCAAGGTCGTAGCCATTCTTGGTGCCATCAGCATCCATTGAATTAAGTAGCACTTCGCCGGCACCTCGCTCGGCTGCTTCGACGATCCACTCCAAGGCATCGCGACCACTACTATTTCGGCCGCCGTGAGTCGTGGCTTCAAAGCCACTTTGTGAATTTTCATTTCGACGCACATCAACTGAAATCACAATGCACTGATCACCAAATCGCTTCGCGGAGTCTGAAATTAATTCTGGGTTAGCAATTCCTGCTGTGTTAATTCCAACTTTGTCGGCACCAGCACGAAGCAATTGATCAACATCGGAAACACTTCGGACGCCCCCTCCGACAGTTAGCGGAATAAATAGTTCATCAGCAGTTTTTCGAATCATCTCGTAAGTTGTCTCGCGATTGGAGCTCGATGCTGTGATATCAAGAAATACAAGTTCATCTGCCCCAGAGTTTCCATATCTACGGGCAAGCTCAACGGGGTCCCCCGCGTCATTTAGATTTTCAAAGTTGACGCCCTTGACTACTCGACCGGCATCAACGTCCAGACATGGGATGACGCGAATTGCAACACTCATTGACTAAGCCTGTGGTCCAGAAACCTTGATGGCTTCTTCTAAAGTGAAGGCCTGAGCATAAAGCGCCTTACCAACAATCGCGCCCTCAACTCCAATATCAGTTAACGCTCTAAGTTCAATTAGGTCGTCAAGAGTTGCAATCCCGCCGCTTGCAATGACTGGCATGTTCGTTCGTTCGCACATTTGCTTAAGTAAATCAACATTGGGTCCACGAAGTGTGCCATCTTTTGTCACATCAGTTACTACATACCTTTGGCAGCCATCAGATTCCAAGCGCTCAAGGGTTTCCCAAATATCGCCACCATCTTTAGTCCAGCCCCGTGCTGCTAACACTGTCCCACGCACGTCTAATCCGACCGCAATCCGATCACCAAATTCACCAATAACCCGCGCGGTCCACTCGGGATCTTCCAGCGCAGCAGTTCCCAGGTTTACTCGTCGACAACCTGTTGCAAGTGCAGCTCTGAGTGATTCGTCATCGCGAATACCACCGGAGAGTTCTACATTCACATCAAGCTTGCCAATTACCTCGGCCAACAGGTTTCGGTTTTCCCCGCGACCAAAAGCGGCATCTAGATCTACCAAATGAATCCATTGAGCGCCACTTGCTTGCCAGTCAAGCGCAGCGGCCAATGGGTCACCGAATGATGTCGCACTATCGGCTTCACCTTGAACTAAGCGAACTGCCAAACCATCTGCCACATCAACTGCAGGTAACAAGATTAGAGATGTCATTTATCGCTCCAGAAATTCAAATTTAAGATCATTTGATCGCACCGATCCAATTCGCTAATAATGTCAGACCCGCATCGCCAGATTTTTCTGGATGAAACTGAGTGGCCCAAAGTGGACCATTTTCAACCGCCGCTACGAAGTCCTGGCCATGGTTTGCCCAACTCACTTTTGGAGCAGCCAACATCTCATGTGGATCCAGCTCCCAATTTTGAGTGGCATACGAATGAACAAAATAAAATCGCTCATTTTCGATTCCGCTAAACATTTGAGAACCCTCAGCAGGCGTAACGTTATTCCATCCCATGTGAGGAAGGACTGGTGCATCAAGTTTTTCTACAGTGCCGGGCCACTCATTCAGACCTTCAAAGAAACCCTCTCCCGCATGTTCCGTACTTCGTTCAAACAGCACCTGCATGCCAACACAAATTCCTAAGATAGGTCGACCACCGGCTAAACGTCTGCCAATTATTTGATCGCCACGAACTTTCTTAATTCCTTGGACACAGGCTGCAAAAGCACCGACACCTGGTACTAGCAACGCATCGGCTTCTAACGCCTCGTCGAAGTCAGATGAAATCGAAACCTTAGCACCAGTTGTTTCGACTGCACGTTGCGCTGATCTAACATTTCCTGATCCGTAGTCAAGAATGACAACAGAAGTCACGGGCTAGAGACTTCCCTTAGTCGATGGCACGTCTAATACTCGAGGATCAATTGCTACTGCGTCGCGAAGTGCGCGGGCAACCGCCTTGAATTGCGCTTCACTAACGTGATGAGCATTGCGCCCACTAAGAATTCGAATGTGAATACAGATCTGTGCTGTCGCGATTATGGATTCCCATATGTGGCGGATCAATGTCGTATCGAAAGTTCCAATTAGCTCAACAATTTCTGGCTGTTCGTGGACAAGGAATGGCCGACCTGACAGATCAACTGCGGCATGGCAGGCGGTTTCATCTAGCGGAACATAGGCATCCCCAAATCGACGGATTCCGACCTTGTCACCAAGTGCAGTTCGAATTGCCTCACCAACAGCTAGCG
>RGDC01000128.1 GCA_009918005.1 Actinomycetota bacterium | reverse complement strand
CCACATTAAATGAAATGCGATATGCACTTGGTATTTTGATCAGCACCGGAATTGTGGCGGCTTATCACTGGGAGATATATCGTCATGAAAAAGATATTGATGTGTCATTCGGTACTCCAGCAAAATCAGTACTACTTGTTGGTCCAAGCGATAACGATTTAATTGACAAATTAAAGTTGGCCACGGGTGCCCAAGTAACCCTTTGGCAACGAAACGATGTTGCTGACCTTACTTGGCCAAGCGATCGCGTAATTGAATTAGTTCAGCAAAATAATGGTGATCAGTTACTAGTGATTTTAAGTTCAACCGGAGTTAGTGCAATTCCCGTTACTCACTAGCCAATTTTGTAAGTGTGACCATTCTTTTTACCATTAACGGACTTGGCATAAGCCTTGCCACATGCCTTGAGAGTTACTTGCTCAAAGCCAACAAAGTATGGATGGTATCCCGGAGCTTCGACCAAAACACTTGGGCTAACAACGTTAATGCGCATACCACGTGGCATTTCAATAGCCGCTGCTAGAACGAAAGATTCCAAAGCGCCGTTAGCAAGTGAAGCAACTACTCCGGTTGGGATTGGCGCACGTTCGGTAATACCGGTGGTAAGTGTGAATGAACCGCCATCAGTTACGTAATCTAAACCCTGGCGAACAAGTTCAACTTGTCCTAAAACTTTGTCGTCAATACCTGCGTGATAGTCCGCAAGCGTTAGTTCGGTAAGAGTCTTGAACGGCACGACGCCTGTGGCTGCAATAACAGCATCAATTTTGCCAACTTTTTCATACATGGCAGCAATTGATTTTGGATCAGTTAAGTCAACTGAAATCTCACCACTTCGAGAAGCTTGAATGATCTCATTGCCTTCAGATAGGGCAGCAACTGCGCCAGATCCAAGTAGTCCGTTAGCGCCAACGATAAGAATCTTCATGATATCTCCCGAAAGTAGTTGAAGTCCTTTGAGTCTAGGGCAGGGCTGTGGATAAATATTCAGCTTTCAAAATCGAATCGAATATCGTTTGGGAATGCACAATCTCTTGCCGTTACTGGTTTTGGCTGGGTTTGGACTTTGGCTCTCGGCAGTAGATCTAAAGGTTCACCGGCTACCGAACTACTTGGTTGCGTGGTTCGCAGTAACCCAGGTTGTGACTCTTATTGGGCTAAGTCTTGGTGACTTAGAGCGATTAAAGGTGCCCATACTGGTAGCCACTGGATCACTTGCCATCTACTCAATCCTTTTAGTACTTAGTCGGGGTGCTCTGGGAATGGGAGATGTGAAGTTCGCATTCCCGTTGGGTCTAACGGTCGGTTGGTTTGCCCCAGACTTATGGCTGATTGCAATCTTCACCTCCTTCTTATTGGCTGGGGTAGTTGCCGTGATTGGGATAGCGACAAAAAGAATAGACCGAACTTCTCATATTGCCTTTGGGCCATATATGTTCCTGGGCTCATTCTTGATCTGTGCATTTTCAGTTTTGTCACGCTAAGTGCGAATTCCTGAAACAATGTGAGCGGGACAATTCAGGAGATTAAGTAATGACCAGTAAGTGTGATGCAGTAGTAATTGGTGCCGGAGTAATTGGCTCCTCAGTTGCATATGAACTTGCACGCAAGGGGCTTTCGGTAATTGTTGTCGACAAAGCTGCAGCGCCGGGCCTCGGTTCAACCAGTTCATCGAGCGCTGTGATTCGTTTCAACTATTCAACCTACGATGCAGTTGCACTTTCTTGGGAAGCTTTTCAATGTTGGAAGAATTGGCGCACGCACTTGAATGCACCAACTGATGAAGTTATCGCAGAAGTTCGCAACATCGGTGTCATGATGATGAAAGTTCCAGTTGTTTCGATTCCACTAACTCAAAAGCTTTTTACCGAAGTGGGCATTGAACATGAAGTCGTGAATGCCAAGCGAATGCAAGAAATTGTTCCAGGAATTGATACTGGAATGTATTGGCCACCAAAGAAAATCGATGATGATGAGTTTTGGGAAGATGCCACTGATTCAATCGAGGCAATGTATACACCAGAAGGTGGTTACATCAATGACCCATTGCTGGCCACCGTTAATTTAGCTAATGCTGCGATGCGTCTTGGTGTGGAATTTAAATTCAAGCTTGAAGTAACTGAGGTCCTCAAATCTGATGGTCGTGTTTGTGGCGTCGAACTAAATGATGGTGAACAAATCGAGAGTCCAGTCGTAGTTAATGTTGCGGGACCTTGGGCTAGTCGAATAAACGATCTAGCGGGTGTGGGTTCAGACTTCACAGTCTCGGTCCGCCCTATGCGACAAGAGGTTCATCATGTTGCTGCGCCCGAACAATTCGATAGAAATCCAATCATTGGCGACTTAGATTTAGGTGTCTACATTCGGCCTGAATCTGGCCATGCATTTCTAGTAGGTGGCACTGAACCTGAGTGTGATGAATTCCAATGGGTTGAAAACCCAGATGACGTAAACATGGTTCGTACCCAAGAACTATTTGATGCCCAAGTTACTCGCGCAGCTCGTAGATTGCCTGACCTTAAGGTGCCATCGAGTGCCAGCGGTGTTGTTGGAATTTACGATGTTTCATCAGACTGGACTCCGATTTACGACAAGAGCGAGTTACCCGGTTATTACATGGCTATTGGCAGCAGCGGCAATCAGTTCAAGAATGCCCCCACGGCTGGGCGCTTGATGGCTGATTTAATTACCGCAGTCGAAGCTGGACATGATCATGATGTTGATCCGGTTATTTACCAAACCGAACACACTAAACAAGAGATCAACTTAGGAACCTTTTCCCGCAAGCGTGCCCTGAATGAAAATTCTTCCGGCACCGTAATGGGTTAGGCATTTAACGCTTCGATCGCACCTTGGCGAGTAACCGCCAAGCCAAGTTCAGTTAGTGCGACTGTGGCTTCACCCATTGTGCTTTGCGCACCAGCCGCGGCGCCAAGTTGCTGTCCACTTAAATTGCGATGATGAATAGATTCCATAATCACCGCAAGCTTGAAGCATGCCAGGGCAACGCATTCATCTAAGTGAGAAATGTCTAGGCCAGTTTGGGAAACATAGCGATCTAAAACTTGTTGGCGGGACCAAAAGCCCAGACCACTTGTTACATCCTCAGCAACTGGGATCTTCTTACGCAAAGTGTCAGTTGCTTGGCTCCAATAAACCAACGAA
>RGDC01000127.1 GCA_009918005.1 Actinomycetota bacterium | reverse complement strand
TGCAGTTGCTGAGGCAAATGTCACGCTGGATTGCACAACCTTTTCGGAAGGTGCGAAGCCATTTGTTCGCCAGGAATCAGATTTAGTAGTAGGCGATGTAAAGTATCGAGTTGCAACAGTTGCTTGTGGCGCTCTTGCCAGCGAAGTCAGTGCCGAAGTGGTTGAATCATTTGTCGCAGACAATGGTGTATGGGCGTCAAATGGTTTGGTTTCAGGTCCAGACGTTCCGTTTAACACATCCGGTCCGTGTGAAACTGACGGCAAAGTTGTGAAATGTCCCGCGTTCGTGTTTTCCGAAGAGGGCGAAGCGGTCGGTCACATTGAAATCTCTGGTCAGGACAATGGCTTGGTTTGGAATTTCATCGCTGAATAAGAAGTAGCAAACTCTCTTCTGCACCAGCGATATCTTTGCTTGGCCTAACTGTGACCGATCAATAGTTTCTGACTACCTACAACTTTTCCTTTGCGTGAGAGGGTCACAGTCAAGTCACAGGTTCCAGAGGCTTTAACGCTCACCACTCGACCTTTAACATTGCAACTATCTCCAATTGATTTCTTGATCTTAATTTGAGTTCCTTTCGGCGCCTTTGGGAAGGTCAGCTTTGTCGCAAAACCTGACAGATTTGGAATCATTTTGGTTTTAGCAAAATATCGAGTTGCGACCACGTCACTTGTTTTCGCTTTTGACGCTAATGGGGAAGTAATTGCCTCGGTAGGCGCCGCTGGTGCCGTTGGCTCCGTTACAGGTTCCGATTTAATTGGAACTGGTGCTGGGGCCTTCGCGGAGACATCAACTGGGTTGTTATTAACGGCGCATACAGTGCCACCACCAGATCCGTTATAGCGAGATGTATAGCTCCAAGCCTTGCAAACTACATCACCAGGGCTGGCATCGGCCGCAGTTTGGGCTCTGCGCTGCGCGTCATCACGTAAGGCATCAATCGCAATTCGCTCTGCTTTCCACTCAGCTACAGCAATGGTTACTCGCTCGATCATTGCCGAACCTGGTGCGTAACCAGCTCTAATGACAGCATCAAACTCCATGAACACTTCCCCGCCCATCATGTTGGCATCCCAATAAAACTGCGTGTAGCACTGCGTAGTCACTCTTCCACTACGTGCATCGAAAGTCATGCCCTTAACTGGGTTGGATTCTGGGCACGTTACTTCACCCTCATAGTTCAAAATGTGAGTTATAGTCGCGCCATGAGCCGGTGTTGGGACAAAGCTAAAAGCCAACGCCAAAGCGGTGCCGATAGCCAAAACCAATGCGGTACGTCGAGAGCGGATATTCATCATGGTGACCCCTTAAGGTTCGGTGCTACCTTCACCGTAACCCGAAGGTCAGACAGAAATCACCAATCTGTGATTCCGGCTAAGAAACTGGCGTTGCGCCTAGAGTTTTGCAATTCTCGGCAGCGGTGTGAGAAGCCACTAAGAGCGATTGCGCGTAGTCAACCTCATTCAAATTCTGCCAATCTGAACGAAGGCGAAGTTGCGAGAGTAAGCCGGCTGCGAACGCGTCACCAGCGCCAGTTGTATCGATAACTTTTACCTCCTCAGCCTCGACGGATGCCACTTCTTTGCCACGCTTTAGCCAAAGCGCCCCGCGCGGACCCTTTTTAACAATTAGGTTTCGGAATTCAGAAGTCCAATCGTTTTCAGCACCTCTACCCAGTGCGGCAAACTCATCCTCGTTAGCTAGAACTAAGTCAGCTCTCGCTAAATATTTGCGAACCTTTTCAGCTCCGGCAATTTCAATTGGTGAGCTCGAAGCTGCATCGATCACAATTCGAGTGTTTGAATTTTCAGCACATTCAAGCAGATCAAGAGCAAACTTTCGCGACTCGGGGCGAAAGTAGGTATAAGCACTAATGACCACGATGTCAGATTCACCAATTAATTCTTCTAAGTTTTGATCTACCGTTTGGACTAAATTGGCACCAAAATCTGGCATCATCGAGCGCGCACCGGTTTCATCGACCAAGATCACGCAAGTTCCAGTTCGATTGTTGCTGATGGTTTTGATGTTTTTATCAGATACGCCAAAAGCCTGAAGTTGAGTGATTACCCAAGATCCTAAAACGTCATCACCAATAGCACTGACCAGATCTACATCGACATCTAAGTATTTTTTTGTAACGGACCAGAGAGCAAGGTAATTACATCTACATTGATGTCGCCAATGATGCAGATTCTTGATTTTGCGGTGGTCGTCATAACTTAAGTGCTGCAACTGCTATTTCAGCAGCTAACCGAGCGTTAGCGTTAATCAAAGTCACATTAACTTCAAGGGATTGATTATTGGTTTGGGTGTGAAACCAATCTAAAAGAAATGGTGTGACGTCTTTTCCGGAGATACCGGCCTTGTCTGCTGCTGCCATTCCTTCGGTCAGAACGCGATCATGAAGAGCAAGGTCTAGTTGATCGGCTTCACTTACCGGCTTAGCGATGATGACTGCGCCTGGTGCCTTGATTACATCGCGTTGCACGCCAACCGCTGCAGCTTGCGCAACGCTATCCACTCGCCAGGGAACTCCAAAGCCTGAGTCCGCACGATAGAAACCTGGGAAGGCATCGGTGCCAAACCCAACGACGGTCACCCCGAGAGTCTCAAGGCGCTCTAAGGTTGCACCCACATCAAGGATTGATTTTACGCCAGCACATGTGACTGTAATTGGAGTGCGAGCCAGAGTTACTAAGTCGCCAGATTCGTCATAAGTATCTTGCGCACCTCTATGCACCCCGCCCAATCCGCCGGTTGCAAAGAATTTGATGCCCGCTAGATGCGCAATGTGACTCGTAGCTGAAACTGTTGTTGCGCCGTGCCTACCAGCAGCCAGAACCGGTCCAAGATCCCGCGTTGAAACCTTTACGACATCACTATTTGGGTCACCCAAGATCGCCAACTCTTCTGCCGTTAAACCAATCTTTACAACGCCGTTAATGATCGCGATTGTGGCTGGGATTGCTCCACCGTCACGCACGCTCTGTTCGATGTCGCCAGCTACGGCAACGTTTCGAGGGCTGGGCAGGCCGTGACTAATGATTGTGGACTCCAGGGCAACAACTGCTTCTCCTGTTGCAAGTGCCAGTTTTACCTCTGGGTGAATTGTGAACCGCGATGCATCAATAGCCATACCTAACAGCCTAAGGTGTCTGTAGAACATGAATTTATGG
>RGDC01000126.1 GCA_009918005.1 Actinomycetota bacterium | reverse complement strand
AACCGTACTAGTACGGTTTGTTGTGTACCACTTGGACCATTACTAGCCTAAATACCTGGAGCCTGAAATGACTATCAACGTCACGCCCACCGTCCCTTCACTCAGTTACAAAACTGGAAACCCGTTAACGGCTTACGTAAATGCAGTTGTTGTTGGGTTATCGAGTGATGGCCAGCTCTCTATAGTTTCCGATTCAATTCCCAAAGCTGCGGCGACCAAGATCGCGGCTGCATTTAAAGAGGTAGGTGCAACTGGAGCGCTTGATGAAGTAACTCGCATTCCAGCTGGCTCGTTTGCTGACGCTGAAGTGCTGGTTGGTGTTGGTCTAGGTAGTACTAAGAATGCAATTTCTCATGAGCGACTTCGCAGAGCTGCTGGAAGCGCCGTACGAAGTCTTGGTGGATTTAAGAAAGTTGCGATTGCAATTACGGCAGACGATTCACTTGATGCCGGCGCACTTCTCGAAGGGGCAGCTTTTGGCTCGTATTCGTTCACGGAACATCGCTTCGCAACCTTAAAAAAAGCCAAGGCACCAGTTGCTTCGATTTCGCTATTTACGTCGAAAACAAGAACCAGCGAATACCGTGAAGCCCTTTTGCGCGCGCAAGTACTTTCTGAAGGAATCAATTTTGCTCGTAATCTGATTAATACTTCACCCTTACATTTGGCTCCGGCAGATCTGGCTCGCGAGGCAAAGGCGTTTTTGTCAGGGACAAAAGTAAAAGTTGAAATCCTCGACGAGAAAGCTCTCGCTGCCGGTGGATACGGCGGAATTTTGGGAGTCGGCCAAGGATCTACTCGGCCACCTCGCTTGATCCGCATGGAATATCGTCCGAAAGGTGCAACTAAGCACGTGGCGCTAGTTGGAAAAGGCATCACATTTGATACCGGGGGTATTTCAATTAAACCGCCGGCAAATATGCATCACATGAAAGATGACATGTCAGGTGCTGCCGCGGTAATTTCAACAATTCGAGCGATCGCTGACTTAGAACTTAATGTGTCAGTTACTGCTTACGCGGCCTGTGCCGAAAACATGCCAGGTGGAGGTGCACAGCGACCTGGTGATGTCATCACAACTTACGGCGGTCGCACTATCGAAGTGCTTAACACTGATGCTGAAGGTCGACTCGTCATGTCTGATGCATTGGTACGTGCCGCCGAAGACAATCCAGATGTAGTTATTGACATCGCAACTTTGACAGGTCACGCCGTAGTCGCGCTAGGACATCGCACTGCTGGCGTTATGGGTGATGCTGCGGTTCGCGATGCAGTAAAGGCAAGCGCAGATCGCGCCGGGGAAGAATTCTGGCCGATGCCGATGCCGGAAGAACTTCGCTCCGAACTTGATTCGTTAGTTGCTGACATTGCCAATGTGGGATCCCGCGAAGGTGGCATGCTTTCGGCTGGCTGGTTCCTTAAGGACTTTATTGCTGAAGGTCTACCTTGGGCTCACCTAGACATCGCTGGTCCAGCGTTCAACCCTGGTAGCCCATGGGGATATACGCATAAGGGTGGCGTTGGCTTTGGAATTCGAACCATGCTCGCCTTTGCCGAAGATGTGATGGACGGCACAGTCGAGCTCTAGACAATTCGCGCCATCTGTACTGAGTCGTGAACTCTGAGTGAATCTTTTCGACCCACAATGACCTGGGTGTGACCCGCGTGAAAGACTAGAGCTAGCGCGCGAGCGCACCAGGCTAATTTGCGGAGGATTGATGCACGACATCGTAATTTTGGGTGGCGGAAGCGGCGGATATGCTTGCGCGTTACGAGCATCACAACTGGGCCTCTCGGTTGTTTTAATCGAACAAGACAAACTGGGTGGAACCTGCCTGCATCGAGGTTGCATACCCACAAAAGCTTTGCTCCATGCGGCTGAAGTTGCGGACACTGCGCGCGAAGGCGAGCAAATTGGTGTGCACAGCACATTTAATGGCATAGATATGACCAAGGTCAATGAGTACAAAGATGGTGTCATCGGTCGCCTCTACAAAGGTTTGCAAGGATTAGTAAAGAGCCGCGACATTACTTATGTTGAAGGATCCGGAAAGTTAGTTGCGCCAAACGCTGTTGAAGTAAATGGCCAGCGTTACGAGGGCAAAAATATTGTTCTAGCAACTGGATCGTTTGCTCGCTCGATTCCTGGACTTGAAATTTCTGGACGAATCATGACAAGTGATCAAGCTTTGCTGATTGATTACGTGCCACAGAGTGTAATCATTCTTGGTGGCGGAGTAATTGGCGTTGAATTTGCCTCAGTGTGGAAATCTTTTGGTGTCGAGATCACAATCATCGAAGGCCTTCCAACATTAGTCCCAGCAGAAGATGCAGCGGTGTCTAAAGCCATGGAGCGTGCTTATCGCAAGCGCGGCATCAACTTCAAAACCGGAGTTCGCTTCCAGTCTGCAGTCCAAGACGACAAGAGCGTCACAATCACATTGGAATCTGGCGAAACGGTTTCTGCAGATTTGTTGTTAGTTGCAGTTGGTCGTGGACCTCGAACTGAAAATCTTGGCTACGAAGATCACGGAATTGCTATGGAACGTGGCTTTGTTTTAGCAAATGAACGGCTTGCAACAAACATTCCCGGAGTGTTCGCAGTCGGTGATATCGTGCCAGGACTACAACTTGCACATCGTGGCTTCCAGCAAGGAATTTTTGTTGCGGAAGAAATCGCTGGGTTATCTCCTGCGACCATTGACGAACTAGGTATCCCCCGCGTTACCTACAGTGAGCCAGAAATTGCCAGCATCGGTTTAACTGAAGCGCAGGCAAAGGAAAAGTTTGGCGATATTGAAGCCTACGAATACAACCTAGGTGGAAACGGTAAGAGCCAGATTTTGGGTACCACGGGCTTTATCAAGCTAATTCGCAAAAAGAGTGATGGCATTGTGGTTGGCGTACACATGATTGGGGCCCGCGTAGGTGAACTCATTGGCGAAGCCCAATTGGTCTACAACTGGGAGGGAACCGCTGAAGATGTGGCTCCCCTGGTACACGCTCACCCAACTCAAAACGAAGCAATGGGAGAAGCGTTCATGGCGTTGGCCGGCAAGCCACTACATGCGCACGCTTAAGAGATAACCTTAAGACAACTAGTAAAAGGAGTAACGGCACAGTGGCCACTACGGTATCAATGCCCCAACTGGGCGAAAGCGTAACCGAAGGAACAGTTACTCGTTGG
>RGDC01000125.1 GCA_009918005.1 Actinomycetota bacterium | reverse complement strand
TGTTGCTACTCCAGGTCGTCTTAATGACTTGGTCGAGCAAGGCCACATCAACTTAAGCAAAATCGAAATCACAATTCTTGATGAAGCAGATCAGATGTGCGACATGGGATTCATGCCACAGATCGTTGAAGTCTTGGATATGACAAAGCCAAACTCACAGCGCTTACTTTTCAGTGCAACTTTGGATAAAGACGTAGACAAGATTGTGCGCAAGTATTTGCACGATCCAGTCGAGCACGCAACGAACTCAGGTAAAGCCTCAGTTAAGACAATGACGCATTACTTATTCATTACATATAGTGAGGACAAGCCAGCGATCCTGGCTGAGATTGGTTCCCGCAAGGGCAAGACCATGTTCTTTGCTCGTACTCAAGCCGGTGTCGATCGTATTGCTAAGGACCTTGCCAACAAGGGTGTGCCAGCTGGCGCATTACATGGTGGGAAAACCCAAGCCGTTCGTACTCGCACCCTGAATGCATTCAAAGAGGGAATCACAGACGTGTTAGTTGCAACTGACGTTGCAGCACGAGGTATTCACGTTGACGGCGTGAGCTTAGTTGTTCACATCGATCCGCCTAATGATCACAAGGATTACTTGCACCGCGCTGGTCGCACAGCTCGCGCTGGTGAAACTGGCGCAGTCGTAACAATGATCGGCCCACGTCAGCAAAAGGCAGTAACTGCAATGACTTCTCGCGCTGGAGTAGATCCAGAAGTAGTCAAAGTCAAGCCAATGTCTAAGGAATTAGTAGCAATTACCGGAGCAAAAGAGCCAACCGGAATTGCTTGGAAACCACCAGCAGAACCACCAGCACGCGGTCGCCGACCAGGCGGACCGAGCAGATCTGGTGGCGGTCGACCACAAGGTCGTTCGGGCGGATCGCGCGGCGGATCCCGTTCTCGCTAGAGAATATGGATTTCCGACAAATTGGATTTCCAAGTCGGACATTCTGCCCCTATTCTTTTGATACGGGGAAATGAGGAATTCAAATGAGTGACAGCAAGGGCTTAGGCCGCTTTTTTAGAGCAGATGAAACCAATGAATCTGGCTCAAATGGCGTACGCGATTTCGCAGAGGCCGATAGAACTATCAGCGCACTGCAGGATCGAATCACTGAACTTGAAGGCGCAGTGGGCCGTCCAAGTTTCATCGATATGGATGAAGATGCTTTAACCCAAATTGCGGCTGAAGATGCTGCCGTAATTATTCGTGCCGCTCGTCTGCGTGCTGGCAAATTGATTGAACAAGCCACTGACACTTTGCAACAGGCAGAGTCAGAACGCGAACAGATCCGTGCCAGTTGTGAACTTGATGCTCGTCAAACACGAGAAGCTGCAAATGTTGACGCCCGCAAACTTCGTGCGGAAGCAACAGCAACCCTTGAAACCGCGCGCGATCAAGCAGCTCAGCTACTTGAAGCAACTCAGAATGATGCTGATTCTCAAGCTCTAGAAAACCAGAAAGTAATTGCGAAACTTTTGGATGATGCAACGCGTCGTGCAAACGAAGTTGCTGCCGAAGTCGAAGTACTAAAAGCTAACGTTGACAAAGACCTTGCAGCTCAGCGCGCGCAAACCGAACAAGAACTTGCAACCCTGCGTGCTAATTCAGAATCTGAATTAAGCACCCTACGTAGCGAAACTGACAAGAGCACATCATCACAAATCGCCGCAGCCCAAGCTGAAGCCAAGCGTATACAAACCGAAGCAACAAATGCGGCACAAGCAATGCTTGAAAAAGCAACGGGTGATGCCCAGGCGCTTCTTGCAAAAGCAACTGGCGACGCTCAAGCGTTACTTGAAAAGGCATCCGGCGATGCTCGCGCGTTAGGCGAAGACTCCAGTAAGAGTCACGCTGCGACAATTGCTGACGCGCAAGCGAAACTTCAATCTTCGGAAAAGCAAGGGGAACTTATTGTTTCCCAAGCCCAAACCAAAGCAGATGAAATTGTTCGAACGGCATCACAAGAGTCTCGCGCTGAAGCAGAATCTTTACGCCAAGCTGCAATTGCATACCGTGACAGCGTTTTAGTTTCTGTCGATGCAAATCGTAAGGTTCTTGACGATCTAACAAAGCGCATCGCAGAACTTCGCGCTCAGTGGTCTGATGCGCAATCAACAATGACCCAGATTTCAAATCAAGCAGGCGCCCGGTTTACTGAGGCTGAAGCAGCAGCAGCAGATGTATTCGCAAGAATCACGGATAGCCGCGCTGCATTGACTGACACTTTTGCCAATTTTGCGCAAGAGATCAAGGCAAACGTAAAGACTGAAGATAACTAGTTATTAGTTAGGTTTGAAAGTTCGGTTGCGTTAGTCTGAAATTATGCGCATTGAAGCACGTAATTTAGATAAGCATTTTCGCAACGTTCATGCAGTTAAAGAACTTTCGTTCACAGTTGAGCCAGGACGTGTCACTGGATTTTTAGGACCAAATGGTTCCGGAAAATCGACAACCATGCGCCTAATGCTTGGGCTAGACAACGGTGGCGGCGAAACACTTTTTGACGGAAAGAAACTCTCCAGCCATCTCCCGGTAACCCGCACAATCGGCGCGCATCTGGATGCAAAGTTCTTTCACCCAAAACGTACGGCTTACTCACATTTGCGAATGCTTGGTGCTGAAGCGGGAATTAGCAAAGCTCGAGTCCACGAAGTTTTAAAGCTCGTTGGCCTTGAATCCGTTGCAAAGAAACGTCCGGGCGGCTTTTCCCTAGGCATGGGACAGCGCCTTGGATTAGCTGGCGCAATCCTTGCTGATCCTCAGGTTTTAATGCTGGATGAGCCTGCAAATGGCCTTGATCCCCAATCAATTCAATGGCTTCGTGACTTTCTAAAACATTACGCATCTACTGGTAAATCAGTTCTTGTGAGTAGTCACTTGCTTAGTGAGATGGAATTACTTGCTGACGATGTTGTTGTGATCGCACGTGGCAATCTAATTGCCGCGGAATCGATGCCGGCATTTTTGTCCCGCGCAACCGGTTCTGCCGTTGTTGCGAGAAGTCCACAAAGTGACAAACTCTCTGAAGTCTTAAGTGCACAAGGAATTGCGTCAACATCGGACGGTGCCAGAACTATTGTGATTCCTGGCCAAACAACGGATCGCATTGGCGAGATCGCTTTTACAAATGGAATCGCACTTTCAGAATTGTCGCCACGCACTGCAAGTCTGGAACAAGTTTTCCTTGAACTGACCGAATCCGGTC
>RGDC01000124.1 GCA_009918005.1 Actinomycetota bacterium | reverse complement strand
ATCAGCAGCATCGCGTGCTTCTTCAGCAGCGACAGTTGCAGCATCAGCAGCTTCTGCAGCTAGGTTGGCAGCATCGGTTGCTGCGTTAGCAGCATCGATTGCCTCAGCGGCAGCATCAGTTGCAGCATCGGCAGAAGCCTGTGATGCTGCGATAGCAGTATTAGTTGCTGCGGCTGCAGCATCTGCTACTGCATCAACAACTTTGAAGGTCAGAGTAACCGGGGTTGCCACTGTTCCATTTGTAGTTGTTGTCAATGTATAGGTACCTGCTGTTTGAGGCATATAAACAACCGCGGTATCTACTCCGTTTACGTAAGTAGTTCCGCCAGCAACATAGCCTTCAAGCGTAGTGTAGGTAGCCGCACCTGTACCAAATGTTCCACCGGCCGCGTTGCTTCCAGTGGTGATGGTGAAGGTTGGGGCCTTAGACCAGGACATCGTGCCAAATGGATTCTGAGCTCCATTGACAGCATTGTTTCCATTGCGATCCTTTGCAGTAAGGGTCAAGGTTGCAATTTCACCTGGCGCATAAGTTGACTTATCAAATGCCATAGTTCCGATTGCGGCAGCACCCACGACTGTATAGGTAGCTGTTGCAGTGACAGTTGATTGAGTTGCCAACTTGGAATCGGCAATTGTGACTGTGACTGAACCTGAGTCAGTTACAGGAACATCGCAGAACCAGCGCAAGCGAGTGCTGTTGTAGGCACAAGCAGTGAATGCATTTGTACCAGTATTAACTACAGCAGTTCCACCGACAACTTTGGTATCTGTAACTGTCAGATAGAAAGCTCCTGGAGTACCTGTGTTGTATTGGACATTTGTTCCATTGATTGCGCTACCTGCTGAATCCTTAACAACAAAGCTAATGGACTGATAAGCAATAGCGGCGCTTGAAACAACTTGCGCTGAATCACTAGTGATAGTGAAGGAAGCAGGCTTTCCAACGAAGGTAATCGTCTTAGCGGCCTGTGTGAGGTTAACTCCACCAATAGATCCGGTAAAGGTTCCTACTCCAGCAGTTCCATCGCTATAAACAATGACAGTGTCGCCACGGCTTACGATTACTGATTTGCCAAGAACTGAGTCTGCAGTGTTATCCGCGCGACCTACATAGCTTGCAAGCAATCCAGGACCACTGACAACGACTGTCAAGGATTCATTTGGCTGAACACCAGAAGTTGCATTCCTGGTTTCACCAGCAGCGTTGTAGAAATCAGGCACCATGTAACCAACAATGGTGGGAGTTGCGGCAGAGCCGGCGTTAACCACAAGCGTTGAATCCGCTGTAGGGGTACCCACATTGGTATTAATTGCCATATTCTCGTAGAGAGTGTTATGTAGCCAGAGCTTTGAGGCTGTGGTGCCGGTGCTATCGCCTGAACCGACAGTCAAAGTGAAATTGGCTGATTTAACAATCTGAGTATTTGCCTTATCGCGTAGCGAGAAGGTGTACACATATGTTCCCACAGTTGTTGGAGCAACAAAGAAATAAGTGTAGGCAGCTTTGGTATAGGCGCCTGCTACAACAGCGTTGATTGAATCTCCGCGATGCACAATTGCGGACCCTGCCGCTACAACTAGAGATGATTCCGCTCCACCGCCGAGGACACCGTTAGAAACCGCACCAGTTGTGCCGTTCCATCCAGTACCAATACCGGTTTTAATAGAACCGTTTCCACCTCGAGCAGTAATTGCGTTAGATGTATCCTGCGTTGGACGGATAATCAGTGATCCGCCGGCGCTAGTTCCTGATACATAAACGATGGCAGAATCCAAACGAACTGGATCTGTATTTAACAGATTCGAAGTAAACGTGGTAGTTACAGTTACCGAGGCAGTTTCACCGCCGGTTAAAACTGATGCGCTAGCCGCGCTCAGAGTTAGAGTTGCATCTCCAACTTCATTAACAGCAGAAGCTGTCGGCGAAGTTAAAACTGCAAATCCAAGTGTTGCAACCAAAGCAAGCGCTACGCGCTTGAAGGCTGTTGAATTTGACATTAGTTTCCTTTCATAAGTCGCATTTGAGACTTTCTCAAATACGGCTGGCAGAGAATTAATCTCTGCCTCGTGATGCAATGCACGTGCTACTGCATCACTTCCCTCGCCGTGTATCCGGACGCGACGAGGAATTCCAAAGAAGGAGGTCATTACTTAACTCCCTTTTCAACAACATAAACTGCTTGAGATAAAATCTGAGTCTTTCCTGGGTTTAGCACCAGACGAGTAATTACCTGCCGTGGGGCTGTAAGTAGATCTCGGCCTGAGGCGCTCGCTGGGATCACAACGGGGGTTTCAACCTCAGATTCTACTTTAATAATGGCTGTGACGAGGTAATCCCCGCTGAGCATACGCTCAGAATTTAGGTAGGTGAGCTTGGTTACTAGGGGAATCCAGGCTCCATCCTTGCCATAGGAGAAAGACGGTAGATAGCTAAAGCCTTGAGAGTCACTTACCAGCTGCTGGGAGATAAAAATGTTGGCTGCCCCAAAATCAGTCTTTGCGACTTGAGAAAGGCTTAGCTCGGTTTCTGATAGCACTGGAGGGCGGTTTGTTATGTATAGAGATCCAAGTGATCCAGTTGAATCAGTTACGGTAAATCCAGTTGGGACTCCTGCTTTATCAAGGCCGGCAAAACTAAAGCTAGTTGCCTTGGCATTTTCAACAGCAGCTTGCGCCTTAGCACTCGCAGCTGGGGCAATCACTGGAATTGCTGAAGCTTCAACAGCAGGAGCTGCTGCTTCAACTTCATTGGCAGTTTCACTTGAAGAAGTATTTTCCTGAGTTGTAACAACTGCAAGATCGCTATCTGTTGGCATTGTGTTAAATCCAAGGAAGGCGAAGAAAACTAGAATTAAAGAAAGCGCAGTTTTACTTGATTTCTTAGCAATCTGAGCTGCTTTCTTATAGGTTGTTGAGAGCATATCTAGAGCAGTCAAGCCGCGCTCACTATCAACAATTAACTCGCTCATCACCTTACGCAGCGATGCTCTGGCTCTAGAAACAGTATGTCTAACAGCAGATTCTTTAATGCCAAGCTCTGCTGCAATTTCTGCAGTCGATCGACCTTCCATCTCCCACATAACTAAAGCTGCTCGCTCTGCAGGCGAGAGCATTGCAAGGGCTTGTCTAACAATCGCGGCATCATCTGCAGCGGCAATTACATCAACATGATCTTTGTTATCGACCCAGGTTGATTCAAGCTCTGCTGAGGCGCCATCTAGAACCACAAGGTTTGGACGACGACCC
>RGDC01000123.1 GCA_009918005.1 Actinomycetota bacterium | reverse complement strand
GATGTTTGCCACACCAGCAGCAGCAGCTGTTGCGTGACCACCGTAGGTGTAACCGTGGCGCCAGACACCGGCACTTGGGGCATAGAAAGATTCCCAAACTGAAGGAGCAGCAATAACTGCGCCCATCGGCGCGTAACCGGAAGTTAAACCTTTAGCCACGGTAATCAAATCTGGAGCTAAGCCATACCGAGTTGAAGCAAACCAATCGCCACAACGACCAAACCCATTGATTACTTCGTCAGCAACGAAAAGAATGTTGCGCTCAGCACAAGCCTTTCGGACAGTCTGTAGGTATAAATCGGGTGGAATGCGCACACCACCGGCACCTTGAATTGGTTCACAAAAGAAAGCCGCGATATTTTCTTCACCGATGCGATCAAGCGTTGCAATCATTTCTTCGGCATCATCCCAAGGAACGCGAACCACATCTTCTACTAATTCGGAGTAACCATCATTGTTGGGTGGGATACCTGCAATGGAAGTACCGCCAGCATGCATGCCGTGATAACCGTTTTCCCTAAACACGATTACCTTCTTTGCAGGCTTACCTTGCAAGGTCCAAAACCGTCGTGACATCTTTAACGCAGTATCGATACTGTCACTGCCACCTGAGGTGAAGAATATTTTTGAATCTGGCACTGGTGATAGGGATGCCACTAAATCGGCAAGTTCAATAGTTGGCGCCGTAGTGCATTCACCAAATGAGGAATACGAAGCGATGTTTCCGGCCTGTGCAGCCATGGCTTCGCCAATTTCCTTTCGACCATGTCCAACATTCATGTACCAGAGTGCGCCCGCAGCATCGAAGTACTTCTTTCCGCCGTCATCCCAAATCCAAGATCCTTCACCTTTGGTAATTACCAAGGGACCATTGTTTGAAATAGCGTGCATATCGGCGAATCCGTGCCAGAAAGCGTTTGACATATCTACTCCTTCGAAGTTCTTCCAGAATACCGATTTACCTTTGTGTTGTGGCATAGTTAGCGCATGATTTCTTGGCCGATTAGTGAGCCAGTGCTGGTGGATAAGGCGCTAATGCTGCGCCCATGGCACCTGGACGACGTTGATAGCGTTCACGAAATTTGCCAGGATCCAGCAATTCAAGAGTTCACTACCGTTCCGGTGCCATATACAAAAGAAATAGCAGAGCATTGGATTCGTACTTCACCACTAAAGTATTTGGAGCGAGAAAAGATTTCATTAGCCGGAGTTCGCAGCGGTGAGATTGCTCTCTCCGTTAGTTTGCACAGCATCCATGAGTTCGACCATGTAGGTGAAATTGGTTATTGGGTTAGTCCACAAGCTCGAGGCGAAGGCTTGGCCACGCACGCTGTGGAAATGTTGACTGACTTTGCATTCGCGATTGGATTTCGCAGGATAACGGCAATCACGTTGCCAGAAAATCTGGCATCACAAAAGACTTTGCTAAATGCTGGCTTTGAGTTAGAAACAGTTTTGCGCGATGGAATGACTCGACGTGATGGAACTCAAACAAATTCGGTCTTGTTTTCGAAATTTCCAAAAGTGAAAATTGCAGATTAACCCGCGACTATGTCGCCTTCAGCTCGGCTGACTTCAACGCCAAGTCCTTCAAGATAAGCCTGCGCAGCATCGAGGTCAGCTGTCTCACCTTTGAACTCCACAATCATCCAGCCAAAGTGATTCTCAATAGCTGCTCGGCGAATGCTTGGAATTACATTGAAGTCTTTAACCACGTGATAGATCACTGGCTCGGCAACTTGAGCTTCCGGAAAAGTTAGTCGAAGGTGACGGCTGATCATGCGGAGATCTCCTTATTGCGTTCGGCTCGATTTACTGCTGACACTACAGCCTTAAGAGATGAGGTCACGATCGAGGAGTCGATTCCAACGCCCCAAAGCATTTGCCCCTCAACTGCACATTCAACATACGACGCAGCTTGAGCATCACCGCCACTGCTCATTGCATGCTCATGGTAATCAAGTACGCGAACGTCGACTCCAACTTGAGCCATCGCATTACAAAAAGCCGCAATCGGACCATTGCCAACGCCTTCAACTTCGACATCAGCGGAAGTTTTATCACTCATTGCAACTTTCACGCGAGTGTCACCCTCGACATCGCTATCAACGGCCACAGTCTTTAGTTTGAAGCGACCCCATGGACTTTCAGGATTTGGCAAATACTCGTCCTGGAAGTAATTCCACATTTGTGCCGGAGTTACTTCGCCACCCTCGGTGTCGGTGTGAGTCTGAATAACAGCACTGAATTCAATTTGCAGACGTCGGGGAAGTTCCAACTTATTTTCGGTGCGCATTATGTATGCAACACCACCCTTGCCGGATTGTGAGTTAACTCGAATAACTGCTTCGTAACTACGTCCGACATCTTTTGGATCAATCGGCAAGTACGGCACATTCCAGGTGAACTTATCGACTTCAACACCAGCAGCTTTAGCATCCTGCTTCATGATGTTTAGACCCTTGTTGATGGCGTCTTGATGAGAACCTGAAAACGCAGTGAATACCAAATCGCCACCGTATGGATGACGTTCTGGAACTGGAAGCTGATTGCAGTATTCAACAGTTCGGCGGATCTCATCGATGTTGCTGAAATTGATTTGCGGATCAATACCTTGACTGAACAAGTTCATACCAAGTGTTACTAGGCAAACGTTTCCAGTTCGCTCACCGTTACCGAATAGGCAGCCTTCGATTCGATCGGCACCGGCCATGTAACCAAGCTCGGCAGCAGCAACACCAGTGCCACGGTCATTGTGCGGGTGAAGTGATATCACGATGGAATCGCGGTAGTTCAGCTTGCGACCCATGTACTCAATGCTGTCGGCATAAACATTCGGAGTTGCCATCTCAACAGTTGCCGGCAAGTTAACAATTACTTTGCGATCTGGCGTTGGCTTCCAAACATCGTTAACTGCATTTACAACTTCGATTGCGTAATCAAGTTCCGTACCGGTAAACGATTCAGGGGAGTACTCGAAATAAACTTCAGTACCTTCGATTTGTTCGGCATACTTCAAGCAAAGTTCAGCGCCACGAACTGCAATTTCCTTAATGCCTTCTTTGTCAAGATCAAAGACAACACGACGCTGCAAAGTAGATGTGGAGTTATAAAGATGCACGATTGCCTGTGGCGCGCCTTGGATTGCCTCAAAGGTGCGTTCAATCAAATGCTCACGCGCTTGCGTCAAAACCTGAATTACAACATCATCAGGAATCAAATTTTCATCGATCAGCATTCGCACAAAATCAAAATCTGTCTGACTTGCTG
>RGDC01000122.1 GCA_009918005.1 Actinomycetota bacterium | reverse complement strand
GGGTTTACCAACTTCAGATCGAGTGAAAGTCGTTAAGTCGGTTAAAGAAGTAAAGGAATACATTGCTCATCATGGTGAGTATCGACACGATATCGAACATGACATCGACGGCGTGGTAATCAAGATAGACAGCCTGAATGAACAGCAAGAACTTGGTTACACCGCACGAGCACCAAGATGGGCAATTGCTTTCAAGTACCCACCAACCGTGGTGCGAACTCGCCTTCTAGACATTGGCGTTCAAGTTGGTCGTACTGGACGAATCACACCACGCGCTGCTGTTGAGCCAGTTCTGGTCGCCGGTTCAACTGTTTCATTTGCAACTTTGCACAACGGATATGAAGTTAAGCGCAAGGGTGTACTTCTTGGTGACATGATCTTTTTGCGAAAAGCCGGAGATGTAATCCCAGAAATTCTTGGACCAGTAGTAGAACTGCGTGACGGTAGCGAACGCGAATTTGCCATGCCAACTAAGTGTCCCGAATGCGGCAGCAAATTAGCTACCGAAAGAGAAGACGACAAGGACTTGCGGTGTTTAAACACACGAAGTTGTCCAGCACAACTGCGAGGAAGACTTGAACATTTAGGCTCTCGTAGCGTTCTTGACATTGAAGGCCTTGGCGAAAAAGCTGCTCGCGCTCTTCTAGAGGAAAAGGTTGTTTCTGACGAGGGTGATCTGTTTGCATTAACTGCGGAAGATCTGCAGCGCAGTGATTTCTTTGTTAAAGGCGCAAATCGCGAGTTAGCTGAGAATGCAAAGTTACTCCTAGCTCAATTGGAGCTAGCAAAGACGAAACCACTTTGGAGATTCATCTGCGCGCTATCGATGCGTCACATCGGTCCGCCAACGGCGCAAGCATTAACTCGGGAATTCAGCAGCCTCGATGAAATCGCAAAAGCACCCGCGGACCAACTAGCTCAAGTTGAAGGTATTGGACAAACAATTGCCGAATCTATTGCGCAATGGTTCGCTGAGCCTTGGCATTTAGACATCATCACGAAATGGAAAGCTGCCGGCGTAGTACTAGAGCAGGCGCAAATTGAATCTGGACCTATGCCACTTGCTGGACTCACAATTGTTGTCACGGGCACTTTGGAGGACTTCACTCGAGATGGCGCCGCCGAAGAAATCACTAGCCGTGGCGGTAAAGCCTCAGGTTCAGTTTCGAAAAATACTGATTTTGTCGTCGTGGGAACAGGTGCTGGTTCAAAAGAGGCAAAGGCAATTGAATTAGGTCGGCCAATTCTGGATGAAGCCGGGTTCAAGATCCTGCTTAATGATGGGCCAGACGCAGCCCGATCGCATCTGGACTTGAGTTAGCGCGAAACTTAAGACAACTCACTTCCCAATAGAATTGAGTCATGTCCGGAATTTCCCAAGAAGATGTGGCGCATTTAGCCCATCTGGCCCGAATCGATATCCCTGCTGAGCAATTAGGTCATTATGCCAAGCAGTTGGATGCGATTTTGAATGCTGTGGCTGAAGTGTCAAGTCTTGATACCGCAAATGTTGCAGCCATGAGCCACCCAGTTCCGATGACCAATGTTTTTCGCGAAGATATCCCAGGGGTTTCGCTAACTGCAGAACAAGCACTTTCTGGTGCTCCGGCTGTTGAAGATGAACGCTTTAGAGTGCCACGCATTTTGGATGAGGAGTAAGCATGTCTGACCTCATTCGTAAAGACGCATCTGAATTGGCTGGCCTAGTATCATCAGGCGAAGTCTCAGCAGTCGAAGTAGCGCAGGCTCACCTGGATCGAATTGCTGCAGTCGATGGCGCAGTGCATGCCTTTTTGCATGTTGATACCGAAGGCGCCCTAGCAAGTGCTGCTGCAGTAGACGCCAAAGTAAAAGCGGGCGAAAAACTTTCAGTACTTGCAGGTGTGCCTCTTGGGCTAAAAGACATCTTGGCAACAAATGGACTCCCAACAACCTGTGGTTCCAGAGTGCTTGATGGCTGGATTCCGCCATACGACGCAACTGTTGTTACCAAGTTGCGTGAAGCCGGCGTGGTGATTCTTGGTAAAACAAATATGGATGAATTCGCTATGGGTTCATCAACAGAACACTCAGCCTTTGGTCCAACTCACAACCCTTGGGACTTAGAACGAATTCCAGGTGGTTCGGGTGGCGGGTCTTCGGCATGCGTATCCTCTTTCGAGGCACCACTTGCTATCGGTACCGATACTGGCGGCTCAATTCGCCAGCCAGCAGCAGTTACTGGATCAGTTGGTGTTAAGCCAACCTATGGTGGCGTAAGTCGCTACGGAATTGTGGCTTTGGCTTCCTCGCTAGATCAAGCTGGCCCTTGCGCTCGCAACGTTTTAGACACTGCGCTATTGCATAGTGTCATTGCCGGACACGATCCAATGGATTCAACTTCAATTAATGCACCAGTGCCTGATGTGATTGCCGCAGCAAAGCGCGCAGACATCAAGGGCATGAAAGTCGGCATTGTGAAAGAACTTGGCGGCGAAGGTTACCAAGCTGGAGTGCGCACACGATTTGAAGAAAGCGTTGCATTAATTGAAAGCCTGGGCGCAGAAGTTGTTGAAGTTTCTTGCCCAAGTTTCCCGGCTGCCCTTGCTGCGTATTACTTGATCTTGCCAAGTGAGGCATCAAGTAACTTGGCCAAGTTTGATGGAATTCGCTTTGGAAATCGCGTTGGTGATGACGGTACTAAATCAGTTGAGCAGGTTATGAGCGAGACTCGTGCTGCCGGATTTGGTTCAGAAGTAATTCGCCGAATCATCCTAGGAACTTACGCACTTTCAGCTGGTTATTACGACGCGTATTACGGCCAGGCACAAAAAGTTAGAACTTTAATCAAGCAAGATTTTGATTCAGCATTTTCCAAAGTTGACGTATTGATTTCCCCAACTGCGCCAACAACTGCATTCAAGATTGGCGAAAAGCTCGATGATCCGTTAGCGATGTACTTAAACGACGTGGCTACCATTCCAGTAAACATGGCTGGATTACCAGGTATGTCACTACCAATCGGTCTTGCCCCTGAAGATAACTTGCCAGTTGGATTACAGATCATTGCTCCAGCCATGGCCGATGATCGCCTTTACAACGTTGGCGCAGCAATTGAACGTGAGTTGCTTGCCAAGTGGGGCGGCCCAATCCTGGGTCTGGCTCCAGAGTTGGCAGGTGCGTAATGGCTGAAGCAACTATGAATTACGACGAGGCGATTTCCAAGTTTGATCCAGTCTTGGGTCTAGAAGTTCACGTTGAACTTGGCACAAACACGAAAATGTTTTGTGG